>DATCWZ010000560.1:0-6022 GCA_036566065.1 Streptomyces sp.
CGGCGGGCCCGCCGGTGGACCTCGACCGGTTCCACGGCATGGAACCGACGCCCGAGGTGCTGCGCGAGGCGACCGAGGCCATCATGGCCGCCGTCACCGCCCAGCTTGAGATCGTACGCGGCGAAAAGGCCCCCGCCGAGCCCTACGATCACCGTAAAGCCCGTGCTGAGCAACGGCGCAGGGCCGAAGGAAAGGGACCTCAGTGACGCACCCCGGTAAAGCGGCCGTCTTCGGAACCGGCTCATGGGGTACGGCCTTCGGCATGATCCTCGCCGACGCCGGCTGCGAGGTCACCCTCTGGGGGCGCCGCGCCGAGGTCGCCGACGCCATCAACACGACCCGCACCAACCCGTACTACCTGCCGGGAATCGAACTCCCCGCCTCCGTCCGGGCCACCACCGACGCCGCCGACGCGCTGAGCGGCGCCGAGTTCACCGTGCTGGTCGTGCCCTCGCAGACCCTGCGCGCCAACCTCGCCGACTGGGCCCCGCACCTGGATCCCGACACCGTGCTCGTCTCCCTGATGAAGGGTGTCGAACTGGGCACCGCCAAGCGGATGAGCGAGGTCATCGAGGACGTCACCAAGGCCCCCGCCGACCGGATCGCCGTCGTCACCGGCCCCAACCTCGCCAAGGAGATCGCCGAGCGCCGCCCCGCCGCGACCGTCGTCGCCTGCCGGGACGACACCGTCGCCCGGCGCCTCCAGGCCGCCTGCCACACCCCGTACTTCCGGCCGTACACCAACACCGACGTGGTCGGCTGCGAGCTCGGCGGCGCCGTCAAGAACGTCATCGGGCTCGCCGTGGGCATCGCCGACGGCATGGGCCTCGGCGACAACACCAAGGGCTCCCTCATCACCCGCGGCCTCGCCGAGACCACCCGGCTGGGCCGGGCCATGGGCGCCGACCCGCTGACGTTCTCCGGGCTCGCCGGCCTCGGGGACCTGGTGGCGACCTGCTCCTCGCCGCTGTCGCGCAACCACACCTTCGGCACCAACCTCGGCCGCGGCATGACGGTCCAGCAGACCGTCGCCGCCACCAAGCAGACCGCCGAAGGCGTCAAGTCGTGCGAATCGGTGCTCGATCTCGCCCGCAGGCACGGCGTCGACATGCCGATCACGGAAACGGTGGTCGCCATCGTTCACGAGGGGAAGCCGCCGGTGGTCGCGGTCAAGGAGCTGATGGGGCGCAGCGCCAAGCCCGAGCGGCGCTGACCGATCGTCTGCCAGCGGGTACGCTCATCGCGATATGAGCAGCGAGAATCTCCCCCAGAGCCCTGCGGACGCCCCGAGCCCCGATGCGCCGCGCCGTAAGCCGCGGGTCGCCGTCGTCTTCGGCGGCCGGAGCTCGGAACACGGCATCTCGGTCCTTACGGCCGGTGCCGTTCTGAGCGCCATCGACCGCAGCGTGTACGACGTCCTGCCGATCGGCATCACCGCGGACGGCCGCTGGGCCCTCACCGCCGACGACCCGGCGCGCATGGCCATCACGGACCGCCGGGTGCCCGATGTGGCCGGGCTCGCGGAGTCCCGCGAGGGCACCGTGGTGCTCTCCGTCGACCCCGGCAGCCGTGAGGTCGTCTACAGCGAACCGGGCGCCGTGCCCGAGGTGCTCGGCGATGTGGATGTCGTTTTCCCCGTGCTGCACGGCCCGTACGGCGAGGACGGCACCCTGCAGGGGCTGCTGGAGCTCTCCGGAGTGCCGTACGTCGGCGCGGGCGTCCTGTCCTCCGCCGTCGGCCAGGACAAGGAGTACATGAAGCGGGTGTTCACTTCCTTCGGGCTGCCTGTCGGCCCGTACGAGGTCATCCGCCCCAGGGAATGGGACCGGGAACGCCCCGCCGCCCGCAAGCGCATCATGGAGTTCGCCGCCGAGCACGGCTGGCCGCTGTTCATCAAACCCGCCCGCGGCGGTTCCTCCGTGGGCATCACCAAGGTCGACGACCCCTCCGGCCTCGACGAGGCGATCGAGGAGGCCCGCCGCCACGACCCCAAGTTCCTCGTCGAGTCGCTGCTGCGCGGCCGTGAGATCGAGTGCGGCGTCCTGGAGTTCGAGGACGGGCCGCGCGCCAGCGTGCCCGCCGAGATCCCGCCGGTCACCTCGCACGACTTCTACGACTTCGAGGCCAAGTACATCGACGCGGCGCCCGGACTGGTCCCCGCTCCGCTCACCGACGAGCAGACCGCGACGGTACAGAGACTCGCCGTGGACGCCTTCGACGCCGCCTCCTGCGAGGGGCTGGTGCGCGCCGACTTCTTCCTCACCGAGGACGGTCAATTCGTCATCAACGAGATCAACACCATGCCGGGATTCACCCCGATCTCCATGTACCCGCGGATGTGGCAGGAGAGCGGCGTGAGCTACCCGGAGCTGGTGGACCGGCTGATCCAGGCGGCGCTGACCCGCTCCACGGGACTGCGCTGACCCGCAGAACGGGCCCGGGGCACCCGGGTGCCCCGGGCCCGCGATCAGAGGCTGTCCGGCACCGTCTTCCTGACCGGTGCGGCGAACGCCGACAGCGGGGTGCTGTCGTGCGCGTACGCGGTCGAGAGCGTCACCTCGACGTACGCCTTGCGGTACGTGGTGGTGAACCGGGGGCCGTCACCCTCGCGCTGCTCCAGCAGCCAGTTGACACCGTCGGCCTCGACAGCCTGCGCCTGGGGGTCGTCCATCTTCGCGGGCCGCGGGACACCGCAGCGCAGTACGATCGCCCCGTCCCCCCAGCCGGCGGTCAGGTCCGAAGCCGGCCCGGGATCGTTCCGTTCCAGACCGGCGACCGTCTTCGGCAGCTCGTTGTGCAGCGCCTCGCAGTACGCGGCGGCGTCCGGCGGCGGCGCGGGAACCGTGACCGGAGCCTGCGCGTCGCCGGTGGAACAGCCCGCCGCGGCCAGCAGGAGCGCGGCAACGGACGGACCGAGGAACAGTGAACGGGTAGACCGGCGGCGGTATGGCGTCACCGGCCCAGCGTAGACGGGGGTCAGATGTGCACGACCGGGCAGGTCAGAGTTCGGGTGATGCCGTCCACCTGCTGGACCTTGGCGACCACCATCCGGCCGAGGGCGTCGACCGTGTCGGACTGCGCCCGCACGATCACGTCGTAGGGACCTGTGACGTCCTCCGCCTGCATCACTCCCGGAATCTTCGCGATGGTCTCGGCGACGGTCGACGCCTTGCCCACCTCGGTCTGAATGAGGATGTACGCCTGTACCACGGAACCTCCAGGGCGGCCACGAGGATCATGTGGGGGAAAGGGACGCCACGTTATCGCGTTGCCACGGGTCACGGGGAGACCTGCGGGCCGGATGACGTCCACAGCGTGGCGTACACACGGCATACGTTGACGTATCCCTTGACAGTACGGACAGCGTGGCGGGGCCGCGACCGCGAGTCCACCGGCGCGGCGGAAACAGCCCGGACAGATGTCCGGTGCGAAACATGAGAGGTGAGACTCGGTGAAGGGAACCGTGGGCGAGTTGGGGGAGTTCGGGCTCATCAGGGAGCTCACGTCCCGGCTCACCACCACTCCGGCGGTACGGCTGGGGCCCGGCGACGACGCCGCGGTCGTGGCCGCTCCCGACCGCAGGGTCGTGGCCAGTACGGACGTCCTGCTGGAAGGGCGGCACTTCCGCCGCGACTGGTCGACGGCGTACGACGTCGGACGCAAGGCCGCCGCGCAGAACCTCGCCGACATCGCGGCCATGGGCGCCGTGCCCACCGCGCTGCTGCTCGGTCTCGTCGTCCCCTCCGACCTGCCGGTCACCTGGGCCACCGAACTGATGGACGGCCTGCGCGACGAATGCCAGGTCGCGGGCGCGGCCGTGGTCGGCGGCGATGTCGTCGGCGGCGACACCATCACCGTCGCGATCACCGCGCTCGGTGATCTGCGCAACCGCGAGCCCGTCACCCGCTCCGGCGCCCGGCCCGGCGACGTGGTGGCGGTCACCGGCTGGCTCGGCTGGTCCGCCGCCGGATTCGCCGTACTGTCCCGCGGGTTCCGCTCGCCGCGCGCCTTCGTCGAGGCACACCGGCGCCCCGAACCGCCGTACCACGCGGGCCCCGCGGCGGCCGGACTCGGCGCCACGGCCATGACCGACGTCAGCGACGGGCTGGTCGCCGACCTCGGGCACATCGCCGAAGCCAGCAAGGTCCGGATCGACCTGCACTCCGGACGCGTCGACATCCCCTCGCAGATGTCGGACATCGGGGTGGCCGTCGGCGTGGACCCGCTGCAGTGGGTGCTCACCGGGGGAGAGGACCACGCCATCGTGGCGACCTTCCCGCCCGATGTGAAGCTCCCGGCCCGCTGGAAGGTGATCGGCGAGGTGCTCAATGTCTCGGCGCTGCCCCAGGTGACGGTCGACGGGGCACCCTGGACGAGCAAGGGCGGCTGGGACCACTTCGGGGCGATCGAGGACGCCGAGTAGGCAGTGGGGCCGGGTGGGCCGGCCGGGGCCGCCCGGTAGATTCCGGGGCATGACCCCGACCACCGAAGTACCGCCGCGTGTTCTCACCGTCGCCGGATCCGATTCCGGCGGCGGTGCGGGCATTCAGGCCGACCTGAAGACGATGCTGGCCCTCGGCGTACACGGGATGAGCGTGCTGACCGCGGTGACCGCCCAGAACTCCCTGGGCGTGCAGGGCGCCTGGGACCTTCCCGCCGAAGCCGTACGCGCTCAGTTCCGCAGTGTCGTCGACGACATCGGCGTCCAGGCGGTGAAGACCGGCATGCTCTCCTCGGCGGCGCTCGTCGAGACGGTCGCCGCACTGCTCGCCCCGTCCCGCGCACCGCTCGTCGTCGACCCGGTCGGGGTCTCCAAGCACGGCGACGCGCTGCTGGCGGCCGAGGCTCTCGATTGCGTACGTACGAAACTGCTCCCCCTGGCCACCGTGGCCACCCCGAACCTCGACGAGGTGACCCAGCTCACCGGCGTCACCGTCACCGGCGAGCAGGACATGCGGCGGGCCGCCGGGGCGATGCTGGCCTTCGGGCCGTCCTGGGTGCTCATCAAGGGCGGCCATCTGCCCGGTGAGGCCGTGGACCTGCTCACGGACGGCAGCCGGGAGCACTGGCTGCGCGCCCCGAGGCACGACAACCGGCATACGCACGGCACGGGATGCACGCTGGCCTCCGCGATCGCCTGCGGACTCGCCAGGGACCAGGACGTGCCGACGGCCGTACGGGCGGCGAAGGCCTATGTCACCGGGGCGATCGCCGCCGGCTTCCCGCTGGGCGGCGGGATCGGCCCCGTCGACCACGGCTGGCTGACCCGCGGGAACTGACGGGCGCAGCAAAAAGCCGGTCCACGGAGTGGACCGGCTTTTTGGGCAACCGGGAGGCTGCGCTACGACGGGAACGTCAGCGCGCGACCTTGCCGGCCTTGATGCACGAGGTGCAGACGTTGAGCCGCTTCGGCGTCCCACCGACCACGGTACGCACGCGCTGGATGTTGGGATTCCAGCGACGGGACGTACGGCGGTGCGAGTGCGAAATGCTGTTGCCGAAGCTCGGCCCCTTGCCGCAAACGTCGCAGTTGGCAGCCACGGGTCACTCCAAAGACTTCAGATGCACTTACAGTGAATTCCGGCGCGCCGGATTCATATGACTGAAGTGGCGGTACCGGAGGAATGGCCCGACTCTCGCCGGGCAACCGAAGCAGCATACAACGCCTGCTTCGGGGATACGAAACTACCATGCCTTCCAGGGCCGCCCGCTCGCCCCTGCTCCGTCCCGGGCCACCGCCGCGGCGTTACCCTGCGGTGCAGTCTGCTCCCCGACGGCCGCTTCAAGGAGGACCACCAGGTGCCGCAGCTCACCGACGATCTGGGCGCCGTCGCGGTGCGTACCTGGTGCTCGCTGGCACTGGAGGCCCTGGGCCGGGAGCGCGAGGCGATCGACGCGATCAACGTCTATCCCATCGCCGACGGGGACACCGGGACCAACCTCTATCTGACAGTTGAGTCCGCCGCAGCGGCCCTCGAGGCGGTGTTCGCCGCCCATGAGACCGGCTCCACCGCGCCCGCGC
>DATCWZ010000535.1:0-4158 GCA_036566065.1 Streptomyces sp.
GTCGTCTCCGTCCGGGCACCGTCGCCGGAAACGGCGGTGCGATGGGCGGCCGACTGCAGGGCGGGCGGGATCGCGGTGGGGTGTTTCCGCCCGCCGTCGGTGCCGGACGGTATCTCCCGGCTGAGGCTGACCGCGCGGGCCGACCTGACGGGCGAGCAGATCACCACCGCGGTGGCCGCGGTGGTCCGTACGTCACCGGAGGGGAGCGGCGCCCGGGTCAACTGACCGCGCGGTCCGCCAGCCCGGTCACGAACGAGGCCCAGGCGCTCACGGAGAACCGCAGCGGCGGCCGGTCCACATCCTTGGAGTCCCGTACGGCGAGCCGGCCGCCGCCGAGCGGCGCGGCCTCCACACAGTTGTTCATTCCGGTGCTGCGGCTACTGCGGCGCCAGCGTAATCCGGGCGGTGCGGGACGGTCGGACATCGTGCCCCCTCGGGCGGTCGCTACTCGCCGCGGCCGACCGCGGCGATGAGGTCCAGCGAGCGCTCGGGCGACAGTGCGTGGGCCTGCATCGCCCGGAAGGCTGCGCTGTACGCCTCAAGGTCTTCTCGCCGCTCCAGATAGAGGCTACTCGTCAAGTGGTCAAGAACGACCACATCCAGATCAGAAATGTTCGGAAAGGAGAAAATAACGAAAGGACCGGTGAGGCCGATGTAGCCGCCGACGCTGAACGGCAGCAACTGGAGCTGCACATGGGGAAGTTGAGCCACCTGGGTCAGGTGGTGCAACTGCTCCCGCATGACACGTGATCCCCCGACTTCGCGTCGCAGTACGGCCTCGTCGAGCACGGCACTCAGCCGCAATGGCGGGCGTGCGTACAGCACCCCCTGCCGGGCGAGCCGCACCTCCACCAGCGAATCCAGCCGGTCGGGCGGCAGTCCGTCCAGCGAGGCCCGGGTCACCGCCCGCGCGTAGTCGGCGGTCTGGAGCAGCCCGGGCACCACGGAGGTCTCCAGCGTGCGCGCGTCCCTGGCCTGCGACTCCAGGCTGATGAAGTCCCGGTACTGAGGCGGGATGAGACCGCGGTAGGCGTGCCACCACCCCGTTCCACCACCGCCCGCCGACCCGGCGAGAGCCTCAAGCAGCGACCGCAGGTGGGTGTCGTCCACGCCGTAGGCGTCCAGTAACCGCGTCACATCGGACGGGGTGACTCCGCTCGAACCCGTCTCGATCCTGCTCACCTTCGACTGGTGCCAGCCGAGGAGCCCAGCCGCGTCCCGGCTCGTCAGTCCCGACGTCTGGCGCAGACCGCGGAGTTCCTCGCCGAGCTTGCGGCGGCGTACCACGGGGCCGTGCTGCATGCCGGCCTCCTTCCACTGTCCTGAGAGTCCCGGAGAGCCGTCCTTTACCGGAACCGGCTCGCAAAGGGGCCAGTGTCGCGCCCGATGGGGTGTTCCGAGGAAGAGTTCACTGCAATGGGCGACAGATATATGCATATCTTGGTGGATCGTCGTCACAGACGGCGGCATCAGTGGCAATCTGGCGCGAAGCACAATCCGGCCGATCACGCGTCGGCCAGGGCGGGAATGGGACGGTGTCGCCATGGCGGACCATCAGGAAGCAACCGTCACTCTGCCGAGTGATCCGGCCTCGGTCTCGGCGGCCCGGAGGCATGTGGCCCGCATACTCACCGAGTGGGGACTGCCCGTTGACGCGGAGTTCGCCGACACCGTCCGGCTGATCGTCTCGGAGCTCGCCACCAACGCCGTCCAGCACACCTTCGGCCAGTCACCGACCTTCACCGTAGACCTCCGGCTCGAACGCCACGAGGAGCTGTACGTCGGCGTCACGGACAGCCACCCCCGCTGGCCCCGGCGACTGCCCGCCGCGGTGCAGCAGGACAACGGCCGCGGCATGGTCATCGTCCGCTCGCTGACCAAGGAATGCGGCGGCCGGCTCAGTGTCAGCCCGACCCCCGATGGCGGCAAGACGGTCTCGATCGCACTCCCCTGGGCCGTCACGGCGCAGGCGTGAGGACGAGCGGGGCAGGACAGCCGTCCCGCCCCGCTCCGGGGCTCAGCGCACGCGTCCGTACCAGACGCTCCGCGACCAGATTTTCTCCAGCCGGACCACGGCGCCGGTCTTGGGGGAGTGCCAGATCCTTCCCCGCCCGGCGTAGATGCCCACGTGGTACACGCTGCGACCGGAGTGGAAGAACACCAGGTCACCGCGGCGCCGGTGCGACGAGGAGATATGGCGGGTCTTGTTGTACTGCTGCTGAGCCGTGCGCGGGAGTTTCTTGCCGGCCTTCTTGAACGAGTAGAGCGTGAGACCCGAACAGTCGAACCGGTGCGGGCCGGCGGCGCCGTACCTGTAGGGCGAGCCCTTCTTCGACGCCGCGATCTTGAGAGCCTTGGCGGATGTCGTACGGGAGGCGGCCTGGGCGTCGTTCACCAGGCCCGGGGCGAGCATCGTCGTACCGATGGCGAGTGTGAGAACCGAGGCCGTACCGGCCCGGACGAGCAGAGACGGGACATGAACCTGCGCACTCATGCGCAACCCTTCGTCAGCCGCCTGTGAAGGATGACCTGTCGGGTTCGGGCTGGCGAAGTTGCCCGGCCGCGTACGCGGCTTCACCCCGAGGGCCTGCCGGAAGTCCGGCCGGCCCGTTGTGCTCGGGTCCTCCACTCCTGCCGATCCACTTCGTGTCGACCAGGCATCCGGGCGGCGGCAGGACTCGGCGTCCGCCCGGACCGCCCCGTCGCGGTGGCGGGGGCTTGTCGTCCCACGGATCTTGACTCACACCTCGCCGGATTTCCGAGGCGAATCGGCGTTCTGTGAGTCTCCTCACGAATGACCCATTGGGGTGGCGGTGAGCGGTTCGAACTCCCGGCCGATCCTCCGGACCAGCCCCTTACCAGGGGCGGAGCAGATGATTCCGCTTATTGTCCGCGCGCCGTGCGCACGTTGCGCTGTCCGCCGCGTGGGGGACCGCCTACGCCGAATGAGCGAGCGATTTTGCCCGGCGCGCCCGGGCGTGTTCCGAGGAAGCATGGGTGGGCCGACGGAGTGAGGGGCCGTCAACTCCCTCCTTCGGGCGGTACGGTGACCCGCCCTGCCCGGCGCTCCCCGTCCAGCACCCGCAGGGCACGGGCCAGCGTGGCCGCGTGGATCCGGGCCTCGCCCCGTTCGTGCATCAGCGCGAGGGTGTCACGCAACGCCGCGGCACGGGAGACCAGCGCCTGCGCCGCCCGGAGCGCGCCGTACGTATCGCCGCCATGGGCCGGATTGATCCGGCCGAGTTGGTCGAGGACTTCCAGATAGCGGTCGATGAACTCCCCCTCGGCGCGGGTCAGTGCGGGAAGGGGCGGGAACTCCGGTGACGGCATCGGGGGTTCACCTCGCGGGGTGCGGCGGCTGGGACTGCTTACGGCTCACCGTGATGTGGTCCACCAGCCCGTACGCCTTGGCGGCGGTGGCGTCGAGAACGGTGGACCGCTCGATATCGGTACTGATCTCCCGCACGGAACGCCCCGTATGGCGGACCAGCATGGCCGTGAGCATCTCCCTTACGCGCACCAGTTCGCGCGCCTGGATCCCGAGATCGGACGGCTGCCCGTGCATTGGCTTGTTCAGAGCGGGTTGCTCCATGACTACCCGGGCGCCCGGCAGCGCATGTCGGCGGCCGGGAGCACCGCCCGCGAGCAGCGCGGCCGCGCAGGACCCGGCCTGGCCGAGACAGTAGGTCTCCACCTCGCAGCTCAGGTACTGCATGGTGTCGTAGACCGCGGCCATGGCTCCGAATGAGCCGCCGGGTGAGTTGATGTAGAGCGCGACGGGCCGCTCCGGCTCGGCGTGCTCCAGATACATGAACTGCGCGATGAGGTCCGACGCGGCGGTGTCGTCGACCGGTATGCCGAGGAAGACGATCCGCTCGGACAGCAGCTTGGAGTACGGATCACGGGTCCGGGTCCCGGAAGGCGTGCGCTCGGTGAACTCCGGCAGTACATAACGGGCAGCAGGACGGAACATGGCCATGCCTCTCCTCGAACGCGCACGCCTGCAAGGCTTGGAAAAAAATGTACAGAACGTACGGAAGTTACGATGAGGACTATGGCCTACGAGATTCCGGTGACGCAAGCCCGGGCTGAGCTCGCCGAACTGATCAACCGCGTTGTCTACGGTGGCGAACGAGTGGTCGTGACCCGGCACGGCAA
>DATCWZ010000336.1:0-2527 GCA_036566065.1 Streptomyces sp.
CACCAGGCCCGGACGCGCCGGAGGGGTTCGCCCAGCGGAGCCGCCACGGCCGCGCCCGGCCGCCCTGGTGCGGTGCTTCCTCGATGAGGCCGTGCCTGGCGAGTTGACGCAGATGGAAGGAGCAGAGACCCGAGCTGTGCCCGAGCCGGGCGGCCGCCTCCGTGGAGGTGATCGTCCCGGTCTCGGCCAGCAGGTCCAGCAGGGCGCTGCGCACGGGATGGTCGGGCAGGGGCTGCCGGGTGCGGTGAGGCAGGGGGCAGGGCTCCACGGGTGCCGTTCGGCGGTTTTCCTCGCTCATTTTGCAAAGGGTGCTACTTTGCAAAGCGCTCGGTCAAGTCGGCCGACTGAGACACGCGCACGAAGGCGTTGGTATTCCATGACTGCTGGGCTCGCAAACAGCTCACGAGACCGCCGGGTACGGGTCCTGGGCGAACCCGTCGGCGTCTATCCGCAGGTCCCGCCGGAAGCCGAACGGGGTGCGGTGCGTCGTATCACCGTCGTCGGGGAGGAGATCTTGCGGCGCCGCTGCCAGGACGTCACCCGTTTCGGCACCCCGGAGCTCTCACGACTGATCGACGACATGTTCGCCACGAACATGGTGGCGGAGGGCGCCGGGCTCGCCGCCAATCAAGTAGGCGTGGATCTGCGGTTGTTCGTGTGGGACATCACGGACGACTGGGGGGTGCGCCACGTGGGGCACATCGCCAATCCCGTCCTGGACGAGGTGCCCTCCGGGCAACGTCGGCTGGACGAGGAGGCCGAGGGCTGCCTGTCCGTACCCGGCCCTTACCGCATGGTGTCCCGGCCGGACCGCGCCGTGGTACGGGGCCGCGACAAGGACGGCAATCCCCTGGTGATCGAGGGCGGGGGCTACTTCGCCCGATGCCTGCAGCACGAGACGGACCACCTGCACGGCAGGCTGTACCTGGACCGGCTCTCCCAGCGGGAACGCAAGGGGGCCCTGCGCGAGATGGCCGAGACCAAGGACTCGATGTTCGCCAGGCGGGCCGAACTGGCCAGGCTACTGGGCAAGTAACACGGGCACGTACCCCGGAAAGGGGCGCTTCCGGCTGTCCGGAAGCGCCCCCTGGTACGCAGAACGTACGGACGCGCGAGCGCCGGACGTCAGGCACCGGTCGGCGTGGCCCGCCGCGTCAGCGGTCGAAGCGCTCGCGAGCCTGCTGGGCAGCGCCCTGCGCCCTGTCCTCCATGCCGGAGCGGTCCTTCATACCGGGCCGGTCCTTCATGCCGGGGCGGTCCTTCATGCCCGGACGGTTCTGCGCGCGGTCCTGAGTGCCGGACGAACGCCCTTGGGCGCCGCTCCGCTTGCCGCCGGTCTTCTTCTGCTTGGCCTGGTCGGCAAGCTCCTGCGCCTTGTCCTTGAACTGGTCTGCGATACCCATGCTGTTCACTCCTATGTGGGTGCGTGGGGGTGGCCCCACTGGGGCCTCGCTCAGAGTTACACACCATGACAATCCGCGCATTTCGATCATTTACGCTGCGTACGCGCCGCGCGTACTGCCTGGTCAGCGGCACCCCCCGCGCCCACGAGTCCCTTGCGCATTCCCGCGAGCCGCGGCCCGAACCGTTTCATCTCGCGCTGCCCGACGATCCCGATCACCGAGGGCAGATACCCCCGGACGGACTGCATCCCGCGCAGCCACCACTGGGCGTACACATGGGCGGACCTGTGTTCGATTCCGGCCACGATGCGGTCCACCGCCGGGCCCAGCGGGTACGTACGGTTGGACGGCCAGGGCAGGCGTTGCCGTAGTTCCCGCATCACGGCGTCCTCGTCGGCGCCGCGCACCATGTCCGTATCGGTCCAGGACAGATAGCCGACCCCGACCCCGACGCCCCGGTGGCCGACCTCGGCCCGCAGGCAGTGCGCGAACGCCTCGACGCCGGACTTGGAGGCGCAGTACGCGCTCATCATCGGCGCCGGAGTGATCGCGGCCAGCGACGCTATCTGCAGGAAGTAGCCCCGGCTCTCCATCAGCGCGGGCAGGAAGGCCCGGCCCGTCACCGCGCTGCCGATCAGGTTCACCTCGATCACCCGGCGCCACGCCTCGGGATCGGAGTCGGCGAACGGGCCGCCCGACGCCACCCCCGCGTTGGCGACGACGATGTCGACCTGGCCGAAGCGTTCCCCGACCTCACGGGCGACCTCGGCCATCGCCGCCTGGTCGGTGACATCGGCGTACCAGTGGGCGCTCTCCTCGTGCAGCCGCTCCGAGACCTGCTTCAGCTCGTCCGGTTCCAGGCCGACCAGGGCCAGCTTCGCCCCGCGCGCCGAGAGTTTGCGGGCGAGCAGTTCGCCGACGCCGCGTGCCGCGCCGGTGACCACGACGACCTGTCCTTCGAGACTCCGCCTGCCGCTGCTCATGCGACCTCCTCCTTGCCAACGGCCCCGGCGGCCCCGGCGTCGCTGTCCGCGCCCGCCTCACCATCCACGCCTACCGCACTGTCCGCCAGGCCGTCCACCTCCGCCACAAGGTGGTCGGCGACCAGTTGCCGTATGGCCGCC
>DATCWZ010000561.1:0-5343 GCA_036566065.1 Streptomyces sp.
GTCCGGAGCGCCGGTTCCGTCCTCGAACGCCGGACGGGCTGGATGTGGGCCCGTGACGGGCGGGTGCGGGGGGGCTGATGCGGGATGTGGGCCCGGGGTGGGTTGACTGAGCGGTTGCTTAGAAAAGAGGTCGGGGTCACACTCGTTGCTGGGTGACCTCCGGCGTACGGCCGGGTAACTTCCCAGTCAGGTCCTGCCTTCCCTCCCTCCTGGAGCCGCGTGATGCCCGAAGCCGTAATCGTTTCCGCTGCCCGCTCGCCCATCGGCCGGGCCTTCAAGGGGTCCCTCAAGGAGCTGCGGGCGGATGATCTGACCGCCACCATCATCCAGACCGCGCTGGCCAAGGTCCCCGAGCTGGACCCCAAGGACATCGACGACCTGATGCTCGGCTGCGGCCTGCCCGGCGGCGAGCAGGGCAACAACCTGGGCCGCATCATCGCCGTACACATGGGGATGGACCACCTTCCCGGCTGTACGGTCACGCGCTACTGCTCGTCCTCGCTGCAGACCAGCCGCATGGCGATGCACGCCATCAAGGCCGGTGAGGGCGATGTGTTCATCTCGGCCGGTGTCGAGATGGTGTCCCGCTTCACCAAGGGCAACTCCGACAGCCTGCCGGACACGCACAACCCGTTGTTCGCCGAGGCCGAGGCCCGTACCGCCGCCCGCGCCGAAGCAGTCAACACCGGGTGGCACGACCCGCGCGAGGACGGGATCGTCCCGGACGCGTACATCGCGATGGGGCAGACCGCGGAGAACCTGGCCCGGCTCAAGGGCATCACCCGCCAGGACATGGACGAGTTCGGCGTACGGTCGCAGAACCTCGCTGAGGAAGCCCTCAAGAACGGCTTCTGGGAGCGCGAGATCACCCCCGTGACCACGCCGGACGGCACGGTCGTCGCGAAGGACGACGGTCCCCGCGCGGGCGTCACGATGGAGGGCGTACAGGGCCTGAAGCCGGTCTTCCGGCCCGACGGCCTGGTCACCGCGGGCAACTGCTGCCCGCTCAACGACGGCGCGGCCGCCCTGGTGATCATGTCCGACACCAAGGCGCGCGAGCTGGGCCTGACGCCGCTGGCCCGGATCGTGTCCACCGGCGTCTCGGCCCTGTCGCCGGAGATCATGGGGTACGGACCGGTCGAGGCCAGCAAGCAGGCGCTGAAGCGCGCCGGGCTGACCATCGGCGACATCGACCTGGCCGAGATCAACGAGGCGTTCGCCGCGCAGGTCATCCCGTCCTACCGGGACCTCGGCCTGCCGCTGGAGAAGCTCAACGTCAACGGCGGCGCCATCGCCGTGGGCCACCCCTTCGGCATGACGGGCGCCAGGATCGCGGGCACGCTGATCAACAGCCTGCAGTTCCACGACAAGCAGTTCGGCCTTGAGACCATGTGCGTGGGCGGCGGCCAGGGTATGGCCATGGTCCTGGAACGCCTGAGCTGAGCCCGGTTCGCGGAAAAGCCGCGCCGTGCCTCGTAACGGCTGATTCGAACCGGTCCGATCCCCGAACGTGACCGAATCTCCCCCAGGATGTGATGTGCATCCCGGGGGAGAGATGTTCCCGCAGGTCACACCGGCCGCGGAGGCAGCCCGTGGGCCGAAAGACCTGTCCATTTCGTGACGTAATGCACTGACAGTTGGCGTCCGCGGAGGACAAGCTGATGTAGGAAGTCGGGGGTGTCGATTGAAACCGGGAGTACGTCAGTGAGCGCCATGCCCTTTGCCCTGTTGCTGACCACCGCCGCTGCCACGGCCGTCGGCGCCGCCGCTCTGCACGCTGCTCACGGGCTGCGCAAGCAGGTCGCCGCGCTGCGCACAGAGCTGGCCGAGGGTGCGGCCCACGTCTCGGTTCCGTCCCAGCAGAGTCGCGACATCACGGCCCCGGCCGCGGAGATACGCACGGCTGTCGCCGAGGCGCTCGCCGAGGAACGTGAGCGCGAGCTGGCCGAGGCGCGGGCATTCTGGGCCGCCCAGGAGGCGCGCGACGCCGCCGACGCCCCGTCCCTGCTGGGCGGAGTCACCGGCCTGGACGACACGCCGTACTTCATGCCCCGCCAGGGCGACTTCGCCGGTCTTGAGGCCATGGACATCGAGGGCACCGAGGCCCTGGAGGAACTGGTCGAGCTGAGCGAGCGGGGGCAGCAGGAGCAGGAGCTCGCCGAGATCACGGACCTGCCCGACATCGCGGAGTTCGCCGGCGACTCCCCCGAGCTGGCCGCGGCCCGCCGCCGTCACCCCTCGCACCCGGACTTCGTCCCCGTACAAACACCCGTGGTCACCGACCACGAGCGCACGGTCGGGAGGCTCGAAGAGCTCGCCGACACCGCGACCGAGCTCACCGATGTGCGCCCCGGCCCGCTCGGCACGCTCGACGTCTATGTCTTCGCCGACGGTACGACGCTGTGCATGACCCCCGGCCACCGCGAGACCGCCGAGCGCCTCGCCGACTCGCTGCGGGCCGGTGAGCAGCCGGTGCTGCTGGGTGGTTCCGGTGTCTCGGGCGCGTACGCGCTGACGTTCTCGTGCGGCGGCGACAACGTCTACATTCTGGCCGACCGGGTCATCGCGTCGTTCTAGTGCGCGAACGCCCGCGCCGCAGCCCCCTCGACGAATCGCACGGCCTCGTCCAGCTCCGCGGACGGGGCCGTTTCCAGTGCCACGGCCAGGTCGCGTCCCGCGACGGCGATCTGGTCGCCGACCGCGAATATGCCGACATCGGGCATGGTGCGCGGTTCCCGGCCCGGTGCCTCGAAGCGCTGGGCCCGCAGGGACAGTTCGCGTGCCGCGGCCAGCGCCTCGGCGGCGGCCCCGCGCTGGAGCCGGCTCTGCGGAGCGGCGCGCAGCCGGTCGGCGAATCGGTCCACGGCGGTGATCAGCGCAGTCGTATCAAGCACTCCGTGACCCTACGCGCCCTCTCCTGATGGTTGCCAACGGGCGAACACTCAGGCACGGTGTCCGGAAGGACCAGCAACGCGCACAGCGTCGGAGGCGCCGATGTCGCACGTCTTCTCCGAAGAAACCCATCGCAATCTGCTTTCCCGGATCCCGCATTGCACCGGTCGTGAGGTCACCGACTGGCTCCGCACCGTCGAGGACGGCCCCTCCCTCTCCCGCTTGGAGGACAAGGTCAGTTGGCTGCGGGGCGAACACAATCTCGCCTATGGACACGCCAAGGCGATCATCCACGAGTACGACCTCAGGCGGGCGGCGCGGAAGCTCGCCTGACCACGACCCCCCGGCAGCCCTACGACGGAACGGCCCGCAGGCAGTGCCTGCGGGCCGTTCTCGGGGGCGCCGGGCCGCGGACGGCCGGCGGCCGGTGTCAATCGTTCCCGTTGAGGATGGAGAGCAGCCGCAGCATCTCCAGGTAGATCCACACCAGGGTCAGGGTCAGGCCGAAGGCGGCCAGCCAGGACTCCTCGCGCGGAGCGCCGAAGTTGATGCCGTCCTCGACCTGCTTGAAGTCCATGGCGAGGAAGCACGCGCCGAGGATGATGCCGACGATCCCGAAGAGGATGCCGAGGCCGCCGCTGCGGAAGCCGAGGCCGTCACCGCCGCCGATCACGGCGAACAGGATGTTGACAACCATGAGGAGCAGGAAGCCGATGGTCGCGGCCATCACGAAGCCGACGAAGCGGCGGTTGACCCGGATCCAGCGCATCTTGTACGCGACGAGCACACCGGCGAAGACACACATGGTGCCCATCACCGCCTGCATCACGACGCCGGGGCCGATGTAGGTGCTGACGGCGCTGGAGATCACTCCGAGGAAGACGCCCTCGAAGGCGGCGTACGAGACGATCAGCGCCGGGACCGGTGTGCGCTTGAACGACTGGACCATCGCCAGGACGAACCCGATCAGCGCGGCGCCCATCGCGATGCCGTAGGACTGGTTGAGGTTGGCCTCGTCGACCGGGAGCAGCGCCCAGGCGAGCGCGGCGGTGAGCACGACAGTGCCCAGGGTGATGCCCGTGCGGGTGACGACGTCGTCGATCGTCATCGCGCCGGAGCGCGCCGGGGCCTGCGGGGCTCCGTACTGCGTGTCCTGCTGGGCGTAGGGGTTGGTGGCGTACGGGTTCGTGGCGTACGGGTTGGCGGCGGTGCCCTGCGCATACGGGTTGGCGCCCGCTGTGGCGGCCCCGGCCTGCGGCGCCGCATTGAAGCCCGCGTAGCCGTTGTCGCGGCTGAACCCCCGACGCGAGAAGACCGGGTTGCTGCTCCTCATTTCACTCCTCCATGGCCACCCAGCGTGGCCTTGCCCTAAGAGTAATGGGTAGGCAAAACATTCACCCTAGTGCCAGGGGAGGATCTTTGGGTGACGACGGATACCTGCCCCACTTTCCGTACGGACCACGGGTCAAACCTCCCACCGGCCCACTGATGGTTCGTTTTTCACAGATTTTCCACAAGTGATCATGGCGACCGGCCGCGGTCTTGTTAGTCTTAGAAGAATTTCTCAGATCAATCCCAGGTTTCCACGATTACTTTGGGCGGTGGCAGCATGTCCCCATCCCAGCCCTCCACGTCCCGGCCCTCCACGTCCCAGCCCTCCGCATCCCACCGTCTCCAGACCACGGGCGCGTCCCGGGCGGCCATTCTCGACGCCCTCCGCCGGGCCGACGGCCCGCTCACCGTGCAGGAGCTCGCCGACAGCCTGTCGCTGCACGGCAACACCGTCCGCTTCCACCTGGCGCGGCTCGCCAAGGACGGCCGGGTACGTGAGGAACGCGTCGGCCCCAGCGGTCCGGGCCGCCCCAAGCTGGCGTACACGGCCGTCGAGGAGCAGCCCGCCCCTGCCACCAAGGCTGTCGCGCAGCACGACAGCTACCAGCTCCTCGCCCAGATCCTCGCCGGTTACCTGGCCAGCATCTCCGACCACCCGTCGCAGGACGCCGTCGCCGCAGGCCTCGAATGGGGCCGCCATCTGACCGAGCGACCCGCCCCGTTCTCGTCCATCTCGGCGGAACAGGCATTCGACAAGGTCACCACCATCATGGACACCCTGGGCTTCGAGACCGAGCGGGGCGAGGGCGAGCTGCCCATGCTCCAGGTGCACCACTGCCCGTTCCGTACGGTGGCCAGCCAGCGCCCCGACGTGGCGTGTTCGGTCCACCTGGGGCTGATGCGCGGCGCCCTCGCGGAGATGGGAGCCCCGCTGCTCGCCACCGAGCTGAAGGTCTCGCACTCAGCGGCCCCCTGCCTCGCCCTGTTCCGATCGACCGGACCCGACGGCGCCAGCGGTACGGCGGTAAAGCAAGCCGCGCGCCCGGAGATCGGCAACCCGGAAACCGTGAAGCCACCGGCCGGGGAGTAGGAAGCGGCCGGGCGGACCGTGGCTGGCGC
>DATCWZ010000345.1:0-2715 GCA_036566065.1 Streptomyces sp.
GGCCACCGCGATCACCGCCGGGGCGTTCGCCGTGACGGTGCCCGGCGACTGCGAGGGCCTGCCCCGCCGGGCCGACCTGGACTCCCTCGCCGGCACCGAGGACGTGACCCGGTGACGGGGCGCTCCGGCGCCCACCACTGACGGACCCGGCAGCCGTCACCCGGACGCGCCTCACCGACACAAGGACAACACGGGCGCACACCGCCTGCCGACGGCCTCGGGAGCCATCACAGGGACACGCCCACCCGGACACCAGGGCGACACGGGCGGCCGCACCACCTGGTACGGCGGTCAGGGACAACCTCGCTGGTCCTTTGTCCTGCGCCGTTTCTGGAGCAGCACAAAGGGCGGCGCGGGGTGTTCTGCCGTGGCCTCGCTGACCAATGTCGGAGGTCGTGGACCTGCCGGGCAGTGGGTCGACCTGCCACCGTGGCACCGTCGGCCGATGTCCCGTGTTGTGGTCTGTGAGCCTGGGTCCGGGTCCCGATGTGGTCTCCCCGACCGGCGTCCGTACGCGGAGGTGCTGCCGCGCCCAGAGCCCTCCAAAGCCGCCCGGTTGGCCCGTACCGTCCGACTGTGGCCGGAACCACGACGCGCGGTCGACGGTAACGGTCGGCCGCGCGCTCTGGCTGGTCAGCGTGGCGGAGGATGCGAGATTCGAACTCGCGAGGGGTTGCCCCCAACACGCTTTCCAAGCGTGCGCCATAGGCCACTAGGCGAATCCTCCGTGGCACAGGATACGGGATGTCACCGGGTGCCCGTGCACCGCTTCGACCCGAAGCCGCCGCACTCCGGTGTCGTGGCGCTGCCCGGTCCCACGCTCCCACGCCGCACCACACATGACCCTCGATACCGAGGCACGTCGTTGTCCTCCAGTGCCCAGATCGGCAAGTACCCGAGCTTCTCGTCCTGGAGGCTGCGCGCGATCTCACCCAGGACCCGTACTCCGAGGCGGTTGTAGCCCAACACCTCGCGCAGCTCGCCAAGGGTGACCGTCATCAGACCGCCGTTCTCGGCGACGGGGATGTCATCCGGATCTACCAGATCAACTCGCCCGTCGGCAGAACCATCGAGGCCGCCCTGAAACCATCCTCCTCCGGCGACGAGCTCCTACTGGACAGCGCGGGCAGCGAGGCCGTGAACAAGCTGCGGCGCATCAAGATCATTCTGGGCTGCGACTGAGCATCGCTCAGTCAACATGCGACGGATGTCGGAAAAGAAACGGCCCCCATACGGGGGCCGTCGGGCCAGCGAGAACGCTGGCGAAGTTGGCTCGATCGTACCAGCCAATGCATCATGCTGCATCGTCCGAAGGGTGAGCTGTGCGCAGGGTCATCGTCTACGTTGATGGGTTCAACCTCTCCTACGGCAGGAAGGAGCGCTACGGCAACCGGTATCTCTGGTTAGACCTCAGGAAGCTCGGTCTGCACCTGCTGAGACCGGACCAGGTGCTCGTCACGGTGCGCTACTTCACGGCACGGGTCCGTGACGATCCGGAGAAGTTCGCCCAACAGCGCGCCTACCTCGGCGCTCTGCGGTGTCAACCTGGAATCGACATCATCTTCGGTCGCTTCCAGGCGAAGAAGGTGCGCTGTCGATGTTGCGGCTCCGAGTGGACCAGCCACGAGGAGAAGAAGACCGATGTCTCGATCGCGGTGGCCCTGCTGGAGGACGGCATCGCTGATCGTTTCGACACCGCGATCCTCGTGTCCGCCGACAGCGACCTGTGCCCTGCGGTACAGGCCCTTGGCCGCCAACGCCCTGAGGCTCGGATGATCGCTGCGTTCCCACCTGCTCGACACTCGGAGGAACTGCGCATGTCATGTCAGGCAGCCTTCACCCTCGGCGAGGCGAACCTGCGTCAGTCGCAGCTCCCGCAGGTCGTCGAACGGGATTCGGCGACCTATGCGCGGCCGGCGGCCTGGAAGTAGCCTGTGCGGGCCGTGGTGGGGCCCCAGCCCATCGCCCCGCGGCACCCCGCCGACCCCGTCCGGTTGGCGCGTCAAAGGACGTTCCCAGCGTGCCTCCACCGAGTACGCCACGGTTATCCTTTCATGCCGTGCCCTCGCGTTAAAGTTTGAACCCACAAACTTTAATCGGGCACGTCGGCATGCAAGGTTATCTGGGTCGTGTCGACGCCGTGATGACCGCCGGACCGACCTGTGGCCAGCAGCGCCAGAGGGCGGCCCAGCCCGACCGGCGTGGACGCTACCCCTCACTCACCGTGCATCCGTCCGGTGTGCGTTGTGAGCATGGCTTTCTTGCTGAACCGCGCCCCACAGCGCTCGCACTGGTGGGGACGGCGCATCTGTGGCTTGAAAAACGCCCCATCAGCGTACATATATACCGCCTGAGACAGGGTCGAGGACGATCTCGACTCCTTCTGGACTCTGGCCCGAGTCGACGGCTTCCGCTCAGGGAGGGCGATCAACCGAGCATTGGGAGCGTGCTTACGGACACCCTTGTGGGAGTGCGGTCCCGTCACAGGGGTGAACGTACGCCGACACCCACGGCCCGGTGCGCCTCTCGACGGATCGGGGCCGGAACCGAAGCGACCCGCCGCGGTGCCTCGCGGACCGGGTTCGGTCGGCGGGACACCCGCGGCGGGTCAACGGCGGTGGAGGTGGGATTTGAACCCACGGAGGGGTTGCCCCCTCACACGCTTTCGAGGCGTGCGCCCTCGGCCACTAGGCGACTCCACCGCAGCCGAGCGTA
>DATCWZ010000711.1:0-17836 GCA_036566065.1 Streptomyces sp.
GCCCAGCCTGGGGTGCGGCAGCGCCGCTTCCAGGACCGGGCGGGCCTGCCGGTCGCCCAGGGTGCCGAGCCCCTCCACACAGGCCAGCGCGACCCGCCAATGCGGTTCCCGCGGGCCCAGCAGCCGCTCCAGGGTGCTGACGAGGGCGGGCACGGACTCCGGGGCACGCAGGGCGGACAGCAGGCGCACCGGGTACAGCGCATAGGCGGTGCGCAGCGTGTTGGTGGCGAGCGCCGCCGCGGCGCGGGGCGTACGGGGATCGCCGAGGAGCAGCAGGGCGTGGGCGGCGGCGGCGCACCGCGCGGGATCTCGGTGGTTGAGGAGCAGGACCAGCGTCTCGAAGGCCCTGCGGTCCCCGCGGGAGCTCAGCCGGTGGGCGGCGATCTCCCGCTCCCACAGCACGTGGTCCCGTTCGGTGAGTACTGCGGCGAGCTCCTCGTCGTCCTCGGTGGCCATCAGGTGACGTAACACATCCTCCTGCCCCTCGCGCGCCGCCTCCGCCCGCAGCCGGTCCGTCACCGCACGGCCGTGCTCGTCCGCCTCGTCCATGACCGTCAGCGTATCGGTGATCACGGACAGTGGCGCCGGTGAAGTGTGGGCCAGTGCACACGGGTTCAGGGCTGGCGCGCTCGTTACTCGCCGGTTAGCCTCATGTGAGCGGGGCACACTCCCCGCAGGCTCCGGTGGCCTGGTGACGCAGCCATCCGGAGTGCAGGTCGGTTCGGCAGCTTTGTGCGACGTGACTCCGGGACAGAGTCCGTCACCCCTCCCGGCTCGGGCATGCCTCATCGCCCCGGCCCTGTGCACCACGACTCGCATTCCCCGCACGCCGTGCGCCGGTTTCTTTCCCGCCGCGCGCCCCGTGCCTTCCTCACAGCCGTCACTCACCCTGGAGTCCCGTGATGGACACCCCCTTCAGCACCATTGCCGTCGTCGGCCTCGGCACCATGGGAACCGGCATCGCCGAGGTCCTGGCCCGTGCGGGCCGCGAGGTCATTGGCATCGACATCGACGAAGCGGCCTCCCGCCAGGCCGTCGCCGCCCTGGAGGCCTCCACCGCGCGCGCCGTGGGGCGCGAGCGGATGACGGAGCAGGAGCGGCGCGACATCCTCGCCCGGTTCCGTACGTTCCGTGACCTGCGGGCCGCCGCGGACGCTGAGCTGGTCATCGAGGTCGTGCCGGAGACGTACGAGACCAAGCAGCAGCTCTTCCGGGAGCTGGACGCGCTGGTCTCCCCCGACACGATCCTGGCGACGGGCACGAACGCGCTGTCCGTGACCCGGCTCGCCGCCGAGTCGGCGCATCCCGAGCGCGTGATCGGGCTGCACTTCTTCAATCCGGCGCCCGTGATGAAGCTGGTCGAGGTGGTCTCCTCGGTGCTCACCGCGCCGCAGGCCGTGGAGCGTGTCACGGCGCTCGCCCGCGAGCTGGGCAAGGAGCCGGTGGCGATCGGGGACCGGCCGGGTTTCGTCGCGGACGGGCTGCTGTTCGGCTATCTCAACCAGGCCGCCGCGATGTACGAGTCGAACTACGCGTCCCGTGAGGACATCGACGCGGCGATGAAGCTGGGCTGCGGGCTGCCGATGGGCCCGCTGGCCCTGCTCGACATGATCGGCATCGACACCGCGCGCACGGTGCTGGAGGCGATGTATGCGGCGTCGCACGACCGTCTGCACGCTCCCGCGCCCATTCTCGGGCAGCTCAGCGAGGCGGGACTGACCGGGCGCAAGGCGGGCCGCGGCTTCTACACGTACGAGGCCCCCGGCGGCCAGACCGTGGTGCCGGACGCCCTGACGCCGCTCGACGGCTCCGCCGGTGTGGCGGGGCGCGAGGTGGCGTCGGTGGGTGTCGCGGGTTCCGGGACGATGGCGTCGGGCATCGCGGAGGTCTTCGCGAAGGCCGGTTACGCCGTGGTGCTGGCGGCGCGCAGCCAGGAGAAGGCGGACGCCGCCCGGGCGCGGATCGCGAAGTCGCTGGAGCGTTCGGTCACCAAGGGCCGGCTGACGGCCGAGGCGCGGGAGGAGACCCTCGCGCGGATCACCCCGGCCGGTTCGCTGGACGCGTTCGCCGATGTCGATCTCGCGGTCGAGGCCGTGGCGGAGGACCTGGACGTCAAGCGGCAGCTGTTCGCGACGCTGGACAAGGTGTGCCGGCCGGGGGCGGTACTGGCCACCACCACGTCGTCGCTGCCGGTCATCGCGATCGCCAGAGCCACCGGGCGTCCCCAGGACGTCGTCGGGATGCACTTCTTCAACCCGGCCCCCGCGATGAAGCTGGTCGAGGTGGTCCGTACGGTGCTGACCGCCGACGACGTGCACGCCACGGTCCGCGAGCTGTGCGTGAAGGTGCGCAAGCACCCGGTGGACTGCGGGGACCGGGCCGGGTTCATCGTGAACGCCCTGCTGTTCCCGTATCTCAACAACGCGATCAAGATGGTCGACGAGCACTACGCGAGCCTCGACGACATCGACGCGGCGATGAAGCTGGGCGGCGGCTACCCGATGGGCCCGTTCGAGCTGCTGGACGTGGTCGGCCTGGACGTCTCGCTCGCCATCGAGAAGGTGCTGCACAGCGAGTTCCGTGACCCGGGCCTGGCCCCGGCGCCGCTGCTCGAACACCTGGTGGCGGCGGGCTGCCTCGGCCGCAAGACGGGGCGCGGCTTCCGCGAATATGCCCGGCGCTGAGCCGGGAGCCGGGTGGGGCGGGCTGCTGGCTCCCGGGGCCGGCCCGCCCCCACAGGCGCGTTCTCCTGCACCGATGCAGTACGTTCACAGCATGTCGCAGCCCGCCAAGTCCTCCCGTTCCGCTGCCTCGGCCGACGCCCCGGAGAGTGCCGCGGGCACCCGCGCCGCCGCCCAGCGGCTCAAAATGCGCCGCGAACTGGCCGCGGCGGCAATGGAGCTCTTCGCCACGAAGGGGTACGAGGCGACGACGGTCGACGAGATCGCGGGGGCGGCTGGAGTCGCCCGGCGTACCTTCTTCCGGCACTTCCGCTCCAAGGAAGAGGCCATCTTCCCGGACCACGACGACACCCTCGTCAGGGCGGAGGCCGTGCTGAACGCCGCACCGGCGCACGAACACCCGCTCGATACGGTCTGTCGCGGCATCAAGGAAGTCATGCGGATGTACGCGGCGAAGCCGGCGGTCGCCGTGGCCCGCTACAAGCTGACCCGTGAGGTCCCCACGCTGCGCGAGGCGGAGATCGCCTCGGTGGCCCGCTACGAGCGGCTGTTCACGCGCTATCTGCTGGGCTATTTCGACGAGCGCGAGCATCAGGTGGGCAATGACGATCCGCTGCTGGCGGAGGTGGCCGCGTCCGCAGTGGTGACCGCGCACAACCATGTGCTGCGGCGCTGGCTGCGGGCGGGCGGCCAGGGCGATGTGGAGGCGCAGCTCGACCGCGCGTTCGCGATCGTACGGGACACCTTCGGCACCGGGATCGGGGCGGGGCGGGCCGCGGGGGCCGAACAGGCGAAGGCGCCGGCCGCGGCCGTCGCGGCCGAGGGCGAGGTACTGGTCGCCGTGGCGCGTACGAACGCACCGCTGGAGGAGGTCATGCGCACGATCCAGCAGGCGCTGCAAGGGCCGCGGGCCCCCGGCGGCCTGTCCTAAACCCGGTTGCCGCGCCCGCGCCCCCGTGGTCAGGTGTGGCGGTGACGGACGACCGTACGGCGCTGCTGGCCCTCTTCGACCGCGAGATGCGCGAGCACGCCCGCCCCGGGCACCCCGGCGTGCGCGTCGAGCGGGCGGGCGATGTCGTACGCGTCGTCGGCGCGGCCGACGACTGGAACGGCATCGTATGGAGCGCGCCCGGCCTGGACGCCGCACGGGCGGACGCGGCGATCGCGGCGCAGGTGGAGCACTACACGGCGCTGGGCCATGACGAATTCGAGTGGAAGCTGTACGGCCACGACAGGCCCGCCGACCTGGGACAACGGCTGCTGGCCGCCGGTTTCGCGGCGGAGCCCGCGGAGACGCTGCTGGTCGCGCCGGTGGCGGATCTCGGCGCTGAGGTGCGGCTCCCGGCCGGGGTCGTGCTGCGCGCCGTGACCGACGCGGCCGGTGTGGAGCTCATGGTCCTGGCCCATGAGCGGGCCTTCGGCACGGACGGCCCCTCGCTGCGCCACCAGGTGCTGGCACAGCTCGCCGGCGCCCCGGACCGCTGCGTGGCCGTGGTGGCCCTGGCGTACGGGGAGCCGGTGAGCTCGGCCCGCATGGAGCTGTATCCCGGTACGGGCTTCGCGGGGCTGTGGGGCGGCGGGACGGCGGTGCCCTGGCGGGGCAGGGGGATCTACCGGGCGCTGGTCGCGTACCGCGCCCGTATCGCGGCCGCGCGGGGCTACCGGTACCTCCAGGTCGATGCCACGGAGATGTCCGCGCCGATCCTGCGCCGGATCGGCTTCACGGCGCTGTGCATGACGACTCCGTACGTGTACCGCACCACGCCGTAGAGCTGCTCCAGCAGGACATTGGGCGACATAACGCTCATGGTGTTGCTCATGCGTGCCCTACGGATGACAACTGAGAGAAATTATTGGCACTCGGTGCCTTGCCACCTGTCACGGAGTGCCATATCTTGAAGTTGTCCGGGCGGCCGGCGTGCAGAGATCTCTCGTACGCCGGCTGTCCCCGCAAGCCACGTGCCCGCGTGCCCGGACGCCTGCGTCACAGGCAACGACCTTCTGCTCCACAGAGCAGGCCGAAGCAGCACCAGCCGAACCGACGGCACACCTCCACACCGCATCGCTCCCCTTGTCAGCAGGGACACCTCAGCGTTCCCTGGACGCCGCTCCGCCGGAGGCCATTCCGTGAAGGAAATCCTGGACGCGATCCAATCGCACGACAGCACAGCCGCGGATTTCGCGGCCCTGCCCATCCCCGAGTCGTACCGCGCGGTGACCGTGCACAAGGACGAGACGGACATGTTCGCCGGACTCGCCACGCGCGACAAGGACCCCCGTAAATCGCTGCACATCGACGAGGTGCCGGTGCCCGAACTCGGGCCCGGTGAGGCGCTGGTGGCCGTCATGGCCAGTTCGGTGAACTACAACACCGTCTGGACGTCCATCTTCGAGCCGATGCCGACCTTCGGCTTCCTGGAGCGCTACGGCAGGGTCAGCGAGCTCACCAGGCGCCACGACCTCCCTTACCACGTCATCGGCTCCGACCTCGCCGGTGTCGTGCTGCGCACCGGCCCCGGTGTCAACGCCTGGAAGCCGGGCGACGAGGTGGTCGCGCACTGTCTCTCGGTCGAACTGGAGTCGTCCGACGGCCACAACGACACGATGCTCGACCCCGAGCAGCGCATCTGGGGCTTCGAGACCAACTTCGGCGGCCTGGCAGAGCTCGCACTCGTCAAGTCCAATCAGTTGATGCCCAGGCCGCAGCACCTGAGCTGGGAGGAGGCCGCGGCTCCCGGCCTGGTCAACTCCACCGCGTACCGCCAGCTCGTCTCGCGCAATGGCGCCGGCATGAAGCAGGGCGACAACGTGCTGATCTGGGGCGCCAGCGGCGGACTCGGCTCGTACGCCACGCAGCTCGCACTGGCCGGCGGCGCCAATCCGATCTGTGTCGTCTCCAGCGACCAGAAGGCGGACCTCTGCCGTGCGATGGGCGCCGAGGCGATCATCGACCGCAAAGCCGAGGACTACAAGTTCTGGAAGGACGAGCACACCCAGGACCCGCGCGAGTGGAAGCGGTTCGGCAAGCGCATCCGTGAACTGACCGGCGGCGAGGACGTGGACATCGTCTTCGAGCACCCGGGCCGCGAGACGTTCGGCGCCTCGGTGTACGTCACCCGCAAGGGCGGCACGATCGTCACCTGCGCCTCCACCTCGGGCTTCATGCACGAGTACGACAACCGCTACCTGTGGATGTCGCTGAAGCGGATCGTCGGCTCCCACTTCGCCAACTACCGCGAGGCGTGGGAGGCCAACCGGCTGATCGCCAAGGGGAAGATCCACCCGACGCTCTCCAAGGTCTACTCGCTCGACAACACCCCGCAGGCCGCGTACGACGTGCAGCACAACCGCCACCAGGGCAAGGTCGGCGTCCTCGCCCTGGCTCCCCGCGAGGGCCTCGGCGTACGGGACACGGAGTTGCGCGAGCGGCACATCGAGGCCATCAACCGCTTCAGGAACGCCTGATATGGGCGGCCGGCAGAAGGACCGCCCGTGGCTCATGCGGACGTACGCCGGTCACTCGACCGCCGAGGCGTCCAACGAGCTGTACCGACGCAACCTCGCCAAGGGCCAGACGGGCCTCTCGGTCGCCTTCGACCTGCCGACGCAGACCGGATACGACCCCGACCACGTGCTGGCGCGCGGCGAGGTCGGCCGGGTCGGTGTGCCCGTCTCGCACCTCGGTGACATGCGACGGCTGTTCCAGGACATCCCGCTGGAGCAGATGAACACCTCGATGACGATCAACGCCACCGCGATGTGGCTGCTGGCGCTCTACCAGGTGGTCGCCGAGGAGCAGGGCGCCGATCCGGCACGGCTCCAGGGCACGACGCAGAACGACATCGTGAAGGAGTACCTCTCGCGCGGGACACATGTCTTCCCGCCGGGCCCCTCACTGCGGCTGACCACCGACATGATCACGTACACGGTCAACCACATCCCCCGGTGGAACCCGATCAACATCTGCAGCTACCACCTACAGGAGGCGGGGGCCACCCCGGTCCAGGAGATCGCGTACACCATGGCGACGGCCGTCGCGGTCCTCGACGCGGTGCGCGAGTCGGGGCAGGTGCCCGAGGAGAAGTTCGGCGATGTCGTCGCGCGGATCTCGTTCTTCGTGAACGCGGGCGTCCGGTTCGTCGAGGAGATGTGCAAGATGCGCGCCTTCGGCCGCATCTGGGACCAGGTCACCCGCGAGCGGTACGGCATCGCCGACGCCAAGCAGCGCCGCTTCCGCTATGGCGTACAGGTCAACTCCCTGGGGCTGACCGAGGCGCAGCCGGAGAACAACGTCCAGCGCATCGTCCTGGAGATGCTGGCCGTCACGCTGTCCAAGGACGCCCGCGCCCGCGCCGTCCAGCTCCCCGCCTGGAACGAGGCGCTGGGGCTCCCCCGGCCCTGGGACCAGCAGTGGTCCCTGCGCATACAGCAGGTCCTCGCGCATGAGAGCGATCTGCTGGAGTACGAGGACATCTTCGCCGGGTCGCACGTCATCGAGGCCACGGTGGAGTCCCTGGTGACCGAATCGCTGGCGGAGATGGAGCGGATCGAGCGGATGGGCGGCGCGATGGCCGCCGTCGAGTCCGGGTACCTCAAGTCGGAGCTCGTCTCGTCGCACGCCCGCAGGCGGGCCAGGATCGAGGGCGGCGAGGAGAAGATCGTCGGCGTCAACATCTATGAGACGACCGAGCCGAACCCGCTCACGGCCGATCTGGACGCCGCGATCATGACGGTGGACCCGGAGAACGAGGCGCGGGTCGTCGCGGCCCTGCAGCAGTGGCGCGACAACCGGGACGACACCCGCGCGTCGGAGGCGCTCGCCGCGCTGAAGAAGGCGGCGGCCGGCACCGAGAACATGATGGCGGCGACCCTGGAGTGCGCCAGGGCAGGCGTCACCACCGGCGAGTGGTCCTGGGCGCTGCGCGATGTGTTCGGCGAGTTCCGCGCGCCGACCGGGGTCTCCGCGGCCTCGGTGGCGGTGACCGCGGAGCCGGGCACCCCGCTCGCCCTGGTCCGCGAGAAGGTCTCCCGCACGGCGGACGACCTGGGCGTGGGGCGGCTGCGGCTGCTGGTCGGCAAGCCGGGCCTCGACGGGCACTCCAACGGGGCCGAGCAGATCGCCGTACGCGCCCGTGACGCCGGCTTCGAGGTGGTCTACCAGGGAATCAGGCTGACCCCGGAACAGATCGTCTCCGCCGCGCTGGCCGAGGACGTGCACTGTGTCGGGCTCTCGGTCCTGTCCGGCTCGCACGCGGAACTGGTGCCCGATGTGCTGCACCGGCTGCGCGAGGCGGGCGCCGCCGACATCCCGGTGATCGCGGGCGGCATCATCCCGCCCGCGGACGCCGCCGCCCTGATCAGTGCCGGCGTCGCCGCCGTCTTCACCCCGAAGGACTTCGGAATCACGGAGATCATCGGCCGTATCGTCGACGAAATCCGTACAGCGAACAAGCTCGACCCTCTGGAGGTCTCCGCATGACCACGCCCACGACGCCGGCCCACCCGTCTCCCACCGCCACCCTTCCAGAGGGCGGCTCCGCCGCGCACCTCCCGAACCGGCTGCGTCCGCGCCGCTCCTGTCTCGCCGTGCCCGGCTCGAACCCGCGCTTCCTGGAGAAGGCCCAGGGCCTGCCCGCCGACCAGGTCTTCCTGGACCTGGAGGACGCCTGCGCGCCACTCGCCAAGGAGGGCGCCCGGCACCACATCGTCGACGCGCTGAACAATGGCGACTGGACGGGCAAGACCCGGGTCGTACGGGTGAACGACTGGACGACCCACTGGACGTACCGCGATGTCATCACGGTCGTCGAGGGAGCGGGGCAGAACCTCGACTGCATCATGCTGCCGAAGGTGCAGGACGCCCAGCAGGTCGTCACGCTCGATCTGCTGCTGAGCCAGATCGAGAAGACGATGGGCTTCGAGGTGGGCCGTATCGGCATCGAGGCGCAGATCGAGAACGCCAGAGGCCTGGTGAACATCGACTCCATCGCCGGTGCCTCGCCCCGGCTCGAAACGCTGATCTTCGGCCCGGCCGACTTCATGGCGTCGATCAACATGAAGACGCTGGTCGTCGGCCAGCAGCCGCCCGGGTACGACGCGGACGCGTACCACTACATCCTGATGCGCATCCTGATGGCGGCGCGCATGCACGACCTCCAAGCCATCGACGGCCCGTTCCTGAAGATCCGCGACGTGGACGCCTACCGCGAGATCGCCGCACGGTCGGCCGCGCTGGGATACGACGGCAAGTGGGTGCTGCACCCCGGCCAGGTCGATGCGGCCAACGAGGTGTACTCGCCGTCCCAGGAGGACTACGACCACGCCGAGCTGATCCTGGACGCCTACGACTGGTGCACCTCCGAGGAGGGCGGCAAGAAGGGCTCGGCGATGCTCGGCGACGAGATGATCGACGAGGCCAGCCGCAAGATGGCCCTGGTGATCGCGGGCAAGGGCCGGGCGGCCGGCATGCAGCGCACCTCCAAGTTCGAAGCGCCGGAGGCCTGATCATGCAGTTCGGACGCACCTTTGAGGAGTTCGAGGTCGGCGCGGTCTACAAGCACTGGCCGGGAAAGACGGTCACGGAGTACGACGACCATCTCTTCTGCCTGCTGACCATGAATCACCACCCGCTGCACCTGGACAGCAACTACGCGGAGAACACGACCGATTTCGGCAGGAACGTCGTCGTCGGCAACTACATCTACTCACTGCTGCTGGGCATGTCGGTGCCGGACGTCTCGGGGAAGGCGATCGCCAACCTGGAGATCGAGTCGCTGAAGCATGTCGCGCCGACCTTCCACGGTGACACGCTGTACGGCGAGACGACGGTGCTCGACAAGACGCCTTCGCGGTCCAGGAGCGACCGCGGGATCGTCCATGTGGAGACGAGGGGCTACAAGCAGGACGGCACGCTGGTCTGCGTGTTCCGCCGCAAGGTGATGGTCCCCACCGCGACGTACATCAAGGAGCGGGGCGGGGAGCAGCCCGGCCGCCCGGAGTTGAAGCAGTCTTCGAAGAACGCGGAGAAGTAGCCATGAGCCGACTCGCACGGACCGCCGGTCTCACCGATATCCAGCAGGAGATTCTTTCCACGGTACGTAATTTCGTGGACAAGGAGATCATTCCCGTCGCGACGCAGCTTGAGCACCGCGACGAATATCCGGCCGACATTGTCGAAGGGCTCAAGGAACTCGGGCTCTTCGGGCTGATGATCCCCGAGGAGTACGGCGGTCTCGGCGAGTCGCTGCTCACGTACGCGCTGTGTGTGGAGGAAATCGCCCGCGGCTGGATGAGCGTATCGGGAATCATCAATACGCATTTCATCGTGGCGTACATGCTCAAGCAGCACGGCACCCAGGAGCAGAAGGACGCCTTCCTGCCGAAGATGGCGCTGGGCGAGGTGCGGGGCGCGTTCTCGATGTCCGAGCCGGCCCTGGGCTCGGATGTCTCCGCGATCACCTCCAAGGCGGTCCGGGAGGGCGACGAGTACGTCCTCAACGGCCAGAAGATGTGGCTGACGAACGGCGGGACGTCCACGCTGGTGGCCGTGCTCTGCAGAAGTGACGAAGGCCACCCCGCGGGGACGGCCCCGCACAAGTCGATGACGACCTTCCTGGTGGAGAAGGAGGCGGGCTTCGGCGAGGTCCGCCCGGGTCTCACCATCCCCGGGAAGATCGAGAAGATGGGTTACAAGGGCGTCGACACGACCGAGCTCATCATGGACGGACTGCGCATTCCGGCCGACCGCGTGCTGGGCGGGACGACCGGCCGCGGTTTTTACCAAATGATGGACGGTGTCGAAGTCGGCCGGGTGAATGTCGCAGCGCGTGGCTGCGGCGTCGCACAGCGTGCATTCGAACTGGGCATTTCGTACGCACAGCAGCGTCATACCTTCGGAAAGCCGATCGCCCAGCACCAGGCGATCCAGTTCAAACTGGCCGAAATGGCGACCAAGGTCGAAGCGGCTCATGCGATGATGGTGAATGCAGCGCGCAAAAAGGACTCCGGGGAGCGGAACGACCTGGAGGCAGGGATGGCGAAGTACCTCGCCTCCGAGTACTGCAAGGAGGTCGTCGAGGACGCCTTCCGTATCCACGGCGGCTACGGCTTCTCCAAGGAGTACGAGATCGAGCGCCTCTACCGTGAGGCTCCGATGCTGCTGATCGGCGAGGGTACCGCCGAGATCCAGAAAATGATCATCGGCCGCCGGCTCCTTGAGGAGTACCGACTGCAGGGATGAATGTCACTTTCGAGGTGGTTTGACGGCATAAAAGATCACACCGTGTCATGCTCGGCCGATGCCTTTCGGCTGTTCGACTCGGCTGCTGGCTTGCCCAGTTGCCGTCCGCAACCGATAGCATCGACGGAAAAGCCGCCGTCCCCCGTTGCCAGCGCGGCATCATCCGCTACGAAGGTCATCCATGCCCGTCAGCCAAACCTCTGCACCGCGCGGTGGCGTCCGCCTCGCGCGCGGGGCATCGCCGTGGCTCCTCCCGACCCTTGCCACCGCGGCACTCAGTCTCGTCCGGGCCCGCAGGTCCGGACGCTGGGCCGCTGTGGCCGTGCCCACCACCGCGCTCGCGGCGGGCATGCTGTGGTTCTTCCGCGATCCCGAGCGCGAGATCACCCGGGGCCGCGTCCTTTCGCCGGCCGACGGCGTGGTGCAGAGCATCATGCCGTGGAAGGACGGACGCACCCGCGTCGCGATCTTTATGAGCCCGCTGAATGTGCACGTCAACCGGGCGCCCCTGTCCGGCACGGTGACATCGGTCGAGCACATTCCGGGCGGGTTCGTTCCGGCGTTCAACAAGGAGAGCGAGAACAACGAGCGCGTTGTCTGGCACTTCGACACAGAGCTCGGCTCGATCGAGATGGTGCAGATCGCGGGCGCTGTCGCCCGCCGCATCGTCCCGTACATCCCTCGGGGTGAGAAGGTCGAGCAGGGCGAGCGCATCGGTCTGATCCGTTTCGGCTCGCGCGTCGACATCTACCTTCCGGCGGGTATCGATGTCGCGGTCGAGGTCGGCCAGGCCACCATCGCGGGGGTGACTCGAATTGACCGTGATTGATCCTGATACGCAGGCCGGCTGGGTGCCGGAGGCCGACGACGAGGACGACGGCGAGGACATGCCGCTCTCGATGCGGCTGTCCATAGCGGACACCCTCACTCTGGGTAACGCCACGTGCGGGTTCATGGCGGTGTACTTCACCACCACGGGCATCCTCATCCCGCACCTCACCGGCAGCGACGAGTCGGGCATGGCCCGGCACTCGGCGGCCACCGCGGTGATCCTCATACTCATGGCGGCGGTCTTCGACCTCTTCGACGGGCTCGTGGCCCGCAAGCTGCGCTCCTCGCCGATGGGCGCCGAGCTGGACAACCTGTCCGACCTGATCAGCTTCGGGCTCGCCCCCGCGTACTTCGTACTGGTGTACGGCATGGTCGCCGATGACGCTCACCAGCGGGTGTCGGCGCTCGCGGCGATCGTGGTGCTGCTGGCGGTGGTGCTCAGGCTTGCGAGATTCTCCTGCGTGACGATGAAGGACGGCATGTTCCAGGGCATGCCGAGCCCCTTCGGCGCGCTCACGGTCGTCTCGATCGTGCTGCTTGAGCTGCCCTTCGTCCCCACGCTCCTCGCCATCATCGGCGTCGCGTGGCTGATGGTCAGCCGGGTCGAGTACCCCAAGCCGCGGGGTGTCCTCGCGGTGGCGATGCTCGGCTGGATCGTGTCCGCGATGGGGCTCCTGGCGGCCTGGGCGTTCGATGCGCCCGGCGGCCAGCTTCTCCTCCAGACCGGCTGCGCGCTCCAGGTGGTGCTGGGCGCGGTGATCCCGCTCTTCGCCACGGCGCGGCGGGTGAACACCTTCCGCGACAACCGCCGCGAGGCACGGGCGGCTCAGCTCCCGTAACAGCGACAGTGCGGGCCGGATGCCGGGGTGCATCCGGCCCGCACGCATGTCCTGCCGGTGCCTTCACACCGGCTGCGGTACGAAGGGCAGCGGATCGCCGGATCCCGGCCGCACGGCCACAAAGGTGCTCTCGGGAACTTCGGTCCACACACCTGGCAGGTCGCCGAGCGGCTCGGAGACGATGAGCCGCGTGTCGTCGGAGGCGCCCCTGAGATAGTCCAGCTCGGGGTAGAGCGCACGCACCGATTCCACCTTGTTGCTGTAGAAGAGCGAGCGGGACTCATGACGGCTGGAGTAGCGGAAGACCCACATGCAGATGCCGTCGGACACCGCGATGGTCATCTGGAGCGGGTGTTCCACGCCATGGTCGTGTCCCAGCCGCTCCACCAGCCCCGCCATGCGGGCCACAGCGCCCGGTACGTCCTGGTCGAGGCCGAAGGTGACCGCCAGGTAGAACATGATCTCGGAGTCCGTCGATCCCTCGATGTACGGGAAGAGCGCCGGGTCGATGGCGAGGCTGAGGTCGCGGCGGAGACGGTGGAAATCGCTGACCGAGCCGTTGTGCATCCATATCCAGCGGCCGTGCCGGAAGGGATGGCAGTTGGTCTGCTGGACCGCCGACCCCGTGGACGCCCGCACATGGGCGAAGAACAGGGGTGAGCGGATGTGGTCCGCGATTTCGCGCAGATTCCGGTTGTTCCACGCGGGTCCGATGTCCCGGACGATGGCGGGGGTCTCGGCACCGGGTCCGTACCAGCCGATCCCGAACCCGTCGCCATTGGTCGTCTCCACGCCCAGTTTCGAATGTCTGCTCTGGTCGATCAGCGAATGCTGGGGCTTGTAGAGAATCTCGGCGAGCAACGCCGACGTACCGGAGTAGGCGAGCCATCGGCACATTTTGGCGACAGTCCTCTCGGCCGCGTCCCCGGCCGGTGTCACGGACGGCCGGGCCGCTGGGGAGTCGGTTTCCCTCATTGTCCGCCGACCGGTACGGCTCCGCGATGTCTCGGCCGGTCACCCGAATGGAGCCTGGGGCGCGCCCCCGTACGGCCTACTCGTGCACCATGGGTCCAACCCCGGTTCATTCCGTGTCCGAACGTCCGGCGGGAGGCGCACCGATGGTGACATCGCACAAGAACGTGGTCGGCCATCTCCTCGGCAGTTATCGCTCGCGAGAACGCGACATGCTGTCCGCGCCCCACGACCCGGAACTGCGCAAAGGCTTCGAGGACACGGCGGCCACGCTGTGCCAGGTGATGAGGGAACGCACGGCCCGCGAGGCGGCCCTGGCGGCCGAGACCTATGTGGGACGGCCGGTCGCGGATGCTCACCGGTCGCCGGAACCGGCGGACGAGCGGTACGGCTGAACCGGGTGTGTTCAGAGGCCCCGCGGGCCCGACAGGCTGTTCGGGTCCGCGCTGCTGATCGCTCCCAGCGCCGACTCCGCGTCGTGGAACTCGGCCAGATCGCCGAGGCTGACCACGCCCACCGGCCGTTCGCCGTCGATGACGGGCAGCCGCCGTACCGCGTGCTGGCGCATCAGGGCCACCACCCGCGCCACGGTGTCGTCCGGTGAGACCGTCACGGGCGACGGTGTGCAGACCGAGCCGACGGTCACCCCCAGCGGATCATCGCCCTCCGCGACCGCCCGTACGGTGATGTCGCGGTCCGTGAGCACGCCGACCACATGATCACCGACGGCGACCAGCACCTCGCCGATGTCCTGCGTACGCATGAGCCGCGCGGCCTCGACCAGCGAGGCTTCCGGGCGCACCGCGGCGACGCCGGGTGTCATCACATCCTTCACACTGAGCGGCATGAGCTGAGCCTTCCGTCGACATGGTCTCCGGGTCGCGCCCCGGACCCGGTCCACGCCGGGTACCCCTCGATCCCGGCCGCTACGCTCGATCTATCACGTGATGTGGAGAGGCAGCGGATGTGCGGAGCGTAGGCGTCGAGGAAGAGCTCCTGCTGGTGGATCCCCGGAGCGGGGAGCCGCAGGCCCTGGCGGCGGCGGTGCTGGCGTCCGCGGAGCGCGGCGCGGACGGCGCCACCGCGTTCGATGGCGAGCTGCACCGTCAGCAACTGGAGTTCGCGACGCTGCCGCAGACCGGCATGGCCGCTCTGGCCGAGCAGATCGTCCGCCTGCGGGCCGAGGCCATGAACCGTGCCGTCGAACTGGACGCGGCCGTCGTCGCTCTCGCGACGTCCCCGCTGCCGGCGAGCCCCAGCATCGGACCGGACGAGCGCTACAGGTGGCTGGAGAAGGAGTTCGGGCTGACAGCTCAGGAGCAACTCACCTGCGGCTGCCATGTCCATGTGTCAGTGGATTCCGACGACGAGGGCGTCGGCGTGCTGGACCGTATCCGGCCATGGCTGCACGTCCTGCTGGCATTGAGTGCCAACTCGCCGTTCTGGCACGGCAGGGACAGCGGGTACTGCAGCTACCGGAGCCGCGTCTGGGGCCGCTGGCCCTCGGCCGGTCCGGTGGAGGTCTTCGGCTCGGCGGAGCGCTACCACGAGCAGGTCCGGGCGGTGATCGCGACCGGCACTCTGCGGGACGAGGGGATGATCTACTTCGACGCGCGGCTCTCGCACCACTGTCCGACCGTAGAGGTCAGGGTGGCCGATGTCTGTCTCGACCCCGCTACCACGGTGCTCCTGGCCACCCTGGTCCGGGGCCTGGTGGAAACCGCCGCCCGCGAGTGGCGGGCCGGGGTCCCGCCCGTACCGCACGCGGTGGGTCTGCTGCGCCTGGCGTCCTGGCGGTCCGGCCGCTCGGGCCTCGACGGGGAGCTGGTCCACCCGCTCACGATGCGTGCGGAGCCCGCCGAGGACGTGGTGCGCGCCCTGGTGGGCCATGTGCGGGACGCTCTGGAGGACAGCGGGGACCTGGCGGCGGCGCTGGACACGCTGGACAGGCTGCTGCGTACGGGGAACGGGGCGCGGGTCCAGCGCGAGCTGCTGAGCCGCGGCGGAAGCCTCCGTACGGTGGTCACCGAATGCGTCCGGCGCACCTGCGGATGAGGCGCCGGCAGCCGGGACTCAGCCGGACGGTTCCTGCGGTTCGGGGCTGTCCGGGTCGGTGTCCTGGTGCCCGCGGTCCGCGCGGCCCGCGCCGGACTCGTCCGGGTCCGGCAGATGCGCGTCGTCGTGCGCCGAGCCGTCCGCCTTCCGCTCGGCGCGCTTGGGGACCGGCACGTCCAGCGGGTCCTCACCCTCCTGTATCTGCTGGTCGGGCGGGTCCTTCGGCACCGGGGGGCGGGCGCCGCGCGCACCCTTGTATGTCGCGCCTTCCGGTCGGCGGTCCGTCATGACGTCTCCCTTCCTGCTGCGTACCCCTTCCCTCCACCCTCCCGCCTCCCGGCACGGCCCGCATCAGATGACGCGAGGAGCGGGCCCGGCCGGGCCCGCTCCTCGTCCCGCTACTTCACCTTGAACGACTGGGCGTCCGGGGACACCTCGGCCGCGCGGACCACCTTCAGACCGCCGGGCGTCCTGGCGTCCGGCTTCATAATGACGCTCTGCCGGGTGGAGGGGGCCGACGGGTCGGAGAAGTCGTGCGACATCCCGAAGTCGCTGCCGAAGCCCTTGATCGTGAGCAGCGCCTTGTCGACGCCCTCGCGGGTGAGGTCCTTGGACTCGCATGCCTTCGTCAGCGCCTCGCCGAAGATGGTCGCCGCCGTGTATCCGGCGACGACGCCGTTGTCGAGGCCGTCCTTCGGGTACTGGGCCGCGTAGTCCTTGGCGAGTTTGGCCGGGCCGGTGCCCGGGTCACCGACGGGCAGGGTGGAGGCCGCGACGTAGTAGTCCTTGAGCAGGGCGGGGCCCGCCTGGGTGGCGAGGAGCTGCGGGGCGAACGCCGAGTTGTTGCCGACCACCGGGACGTTGAAGCCGGTCGCCGCCGCGACACCGACCAGCGAGGCCGCCTGGCGCGGTCCGGCGCTGACGATCACCGCCTTGACCCCGGCCTGCTTGAGCGCGGAGACCTGCGCGGTCATGTCGTTGTCGGTGGGCTTGATCTTCTGCTCGACGACGGTGAGCCCGGCCTGCTTGGCGGCGTACTTGGAGCCGACCAGGGCGTTCTCGCCGTAGTCGCCCTCGAAGTACACATGGCCGATCTTGTCGCCCTTGGTGATGCGTTTCTGGTCGAGGAGGTAGTCGACCAGGTTGATCGTCTCGATGTCGTACGTGGCCCCGATGACCCGGACGTACGTGGAACCCAGGAGGTTGGCCGACCATGCCTGCGGCAGGACGAGGCCCTTGTCCTGGCCGTCGATGCGCTGCTCGACCGCGGCGACGAACGGGGAGCCGATGAACTGGACGAAGCCCAGCACATCCGGTTCGAGTTCGGTGTAGCCCGCGATGGCCTTCTGCGGGTCGTAGCCGTGGTCGCGGACGGTCAGTTCGATCGTCCGTCCGCAGATGCCGCCGGCGGCGTTCGTCTGCTTCGCCCACAGTTGCTGGGCCTGGGTGACGCTCTTGCCGAGCGAGGCGTACACGCCGGTCATATCGGTCAGGACGCCGAGGGAGATCTTCGACGCGGTGACGCCCTGGCCGGTCTTCACCCCGCTCTTGTCCTTGCCGCCGTTGTCCCCCGTACCGGCTTTGCCGCTGCATCCCGCGACGGTGAGGGCGAGGGTCGCCAGGACCACTCCGAGCACACGCAGTTTCATTTCTTCTCTCCTGTTTTCTTCAGACGCGTCAGGCCGCCGGGCAGGAACAGGACCACCGCGACGACCGCGGCGCCGTACAGATAGCGCGATGCCTCACCGGGTGCGATGCCGCCCGTGCCGGGGGCGGAGACCAGCGGGAGCGCGTCGCTGTAATGGGTGAGCACCTGCGGCAGCAGCGACACGAACGCGGCGCCCACGACCGCTCCCGCGACACTGCCGAGGCCGCCGATGACGATCATGGCGAGGTAGTCGAGGGACAGGACCATGCCGAAGTAGTCGGGCACGGTCCGCTGGAAGACCAGGGCGAGCAGGACGCCCGCGAGGCCCGCGTACATCGAGGACAGGACGAACACCCCGGCCCGGTAGCGGGCCACCGGCACGCCCATCACACCGGCCGCGATCCGGTGGTCGCGGATGGCGTTGAGGGCCCTGCCCGGCCTGCCGCGCAGCACTCCCCTGGCGAAGAGCCCGCTGAGCAGCAGGGCGAGCAGCGTGGCGTACCAGAGCTTCTCGGAGGACTGGAACGGCACGGCCGCGACGATGACCTCGCTGTAGTCGAAGCGGAAGCCG
>DATCWZ010000440.1:0-16277 GCA_036566065.1 Streptomyces sp.
CACCAGCTCCGCCGCCGGCCCGGTCCCGGGCATCCGGCCTGTCCGTTCCGCTGTCCCGTGCCCGCCGCGCGACCTGCGGCCATGGAGCGAGTCACCGGTGACCACGACCAGTGAGAAGTACGGCACCGAGCCGGCGTCCACCTCCCTTACCGGCAGCCACCGCCCTTCGGGCATCGACGCCCGCTCCACGTACAGTGCATGGTCGAGCCGGCCGGCCGCCTCCAGCGCGCGCCGCACCGCCGGGAACGTCCGCCCCAGCTTCATCACGATCGCCGCGTCCGTGTCCGCGAGCCGCCGGGCCAGCTCCGGCTCGGGCAGCGTCCCCGGCAGCACCGTCAGCACATCCGTCTGCCGCACCAACGGACTCGCCGCAGCAGCGGTCGCGGCCGCGAAGGCCGGCACACCCGGCACGATCTCCGTCGGATAACGATCCGCCAGCCGGTCATGCATGTACATGAACGAGCCGTAGAACAACGGGTCGCCCTCCGCCAGCAGCACCACGTCCCGCCCCGCGTCCAGGTGCCCCGACAGCCGGGCCGCGGACTCCTCGTAGAACTGGGCCAGCGCACCGGCGTATCCACCCGGATGGCCGGTCGTGCCGGTGGTCACCGGGTACACCAACTGCTCCTCGACAACTGTGCCGGGGAAGAGCCCGGCAGCGATCCGCCGCGCCTGGGACTCCTTTCCGACCCCTGCGTGGTACGCGATCACATCGGCGTCCCGGATCAGCCGGGCCGCCTTGAGGGTGATCAGTTCGGGATCGCCCGGCCCGACACCCACACCTGAGAAACGGCCGGTCACTCTTTCTCCTGAGCCAGTGCGTTGAGCGCGGAGGACGTCATGGCCGAGCCACCGCGGCGGCCCCGGACGGTGACATACGGAAGGTCGATGCCGTACGCGTCCGCAAAATCGGCCAGGGCCTGTTTGGACTCGGCAGCACCGACAAAACCCACCGGACAGCCGACGACAGCAGCCGGTCGCGGCGCCCCGTCAAGGAGCATTTCCAGCAGGTGGAACAGCGCCGTCGGGGCATTGCCGATCGCCACCACGGCGCCCTCCAGATACGGCTCCCACAGTGACACCGCCGCAGCACTACGGGTGGTGGCCCAGGCCCGCGCCAGCTCCGGCACCCGCGGGTCCCCGAGGAAGCACAGCACCTGGTTGTCCTTCGGCAGCCGGGCACGGGTCACGCCACTGGCCACCATCGTGGCGTCGCACAGAACCGGCGCGCCCGCCTCGAGCGCGGTGCGCGCGGCGCCGACCAGCCGGGGATGGACAACCAGGTCGGCGGCAAGATCCACCTGCCCGGCCGCATGGATCATACGGACGGCCAGCTTCTCGGCCTCCGCCGGCAACCCGGTCAGGTCGGCTTCGTGCCGGATGGCGGCGAAGGAGTCGGCATAGATTGCCGGCCCTGTGCCGATATAGGGGTAGTGGTGCCGCGGGCGGCGGGGCTCGGTCAACGGTCCTCCTCGGGTATGAACACACCACGCCAGGGCGTGACGACCACCTCGGGCACGGCGAGGGTGAGCGCCGCGACCTGCCGCGCGCCCAGCCCGTCGGACGTGACCTCTACGTGCCGCCCGCCGGGCACCCGGCCGAACGGCAGGACAGAGGCGGGCGCGGGAAGCCGCGGATCGGGCGGCACCAAGTCCAGCAGTGGCCCGGGCAGTTCAGCGACATGCCAGGGCGCGGCCGGCCCGTTGCCCCGCAGCTCTGCGAAGCGGTGAGCGAGGACGGCAAGCCGGGCGGCGGCCTCCTCGGCCGGCACGACCGGCCCCCAGCCGGTGCCGACCCGCAACTGCGCCTGTCCGCCCGGCAGGGCCACCAGCCCCAGGTCGCAGGAACGGCCCAGCAGGTCGCCGTGTCCGTCGTCCAGCACGAACAGAAAGCGGCCCGGAAGTCCCGCCAGCAGCGGATCCGCGCACAGCAGCGTGTCCAGGCGAGCAGCCGTACCACGCAGGTCGGCCACTCCCCCGGCCACCCCCGTCTGCGGCGAAACCATAATGTTGCGGACCCGTTCGTGCGTACGGGCCGGCAGCAGCCCGGTCGCCTCCAACGCCGCCACAGCCTCCGGGTCCAGCTCCCCGCCCTCTCCGGGGAACGCTCGCACCTGCACATTCGCCCGCGACGTCGGATACACCCGGCCATCGCCGTACTGCTCGGCCACCTCGGCAAGCCGCCGCAGCACGGTAACGGAAACCCGGCCCCCGATCAGTCGCAACCGCACCAACAGCCCATCTGCGGCAGGCCACGGACGCAGCACCCCGGGGCACCGGTCACTTCGGGAACGGATGACTGACATGGTGAGAAAACCCGTCCGGTCAGGGACCCGTCCGCGGGGCCCGCGTCGACCCGGCGGCGGATGCCGCTAGGGCCAGCAGGTCTTCGGACTCGGGATCGACCGGCGTGGAGCGCCTTCCCGGGCCAGGGCCCAGTGGCCGCGATCCGTCACCGGATCCGCATGCTCCACCCGTCCCCCTCACCGCTGCGCGTCAGTCCCGGACTCACACCGGGTTCCCTGACCCCACCACGTGGAGCACGACTGGCAGCACCAACCCTACCCGCACACCCCTGGGCGCGGCAGACACCCGTCCCAGCCCCCACAGCACCGGACACGAGGGGGTGACGAAGCTTGCCGTGGATGCGGGCCGGGGCGCTGCTGCGGGCGGGCGGCTGCCGGTGAGGGAGTCAGCATGTGATTCCTCGGAACGCATTACGGAGATCTTTTCGGTTGCTTCGCACACCGAGTCCCGGGAAAAGTTTTGTATGGCCGTACGTATTCACCGGCGTGCCGTTACCTCTGGGTTTGGCTGCTTTCGGTGGGGATGTTCCTTCGCCGGCCGGGTGATCTGCTAATGGTGGAGACCAGGGGCATAGACCGTTTTGGTTTGCTTCCCGTTCGTAGTGCGGGCGGTGTTTGTGGTGTGTTTGCAGGGGGTACCGTTCTTCGCCGGTCAGCACACCTCCGCTGGAGCCGTCCGGGTTAGCGGAGCGCGGAGTATTGACGCGCCAAAACGTCACTGGTACAAACTCCCTGGCGGACGCGGGTAGATGACTTGTAGTCAACTACCGGCCGGGCACACGTGGTTGTGGGGAGCGTATGCAAGTGGCCAGCGAGAAGCACTTGACCGATATTCATCCGAGACTGCGCAATGACGTGGTGTTCCTGCGCGTCGAGACCGGTATCTATTTGAGAAGTTCGGATTCCGCTTGTGTCCTCAAGGGCCCTGGCGCATACGAATGGATGTCGATTCTCGGCCCCCGGATGACCGGCGAATTGAGCGTTGCCGAACTGTGTGACGGACTGGATGAGAAGCGGCGCAATACAGCGATCGGTCTGATGCGTACGCTTCTGGACCGCGGCTTTGCCCGCCATACCCCGCCCCCGGACACCACGACGCTTCCGGCGCCCGTAGTGGACATGTTCGAGCCGCAGATCAATTTCGTCGAGCACTTCATGCACGCGGACCAGCACAGGCCCGAGGAGCTGTTCGCACGTTTTCGTGCCTCACGCGTCCTCGTCGCCGGGCCGCGCAGTGCCGCCGCCGGGGCGGCCGTGCGTGGCCTTCTCAGGAACGGCCTGGCCGAGGTGACGCTGGAGGACCCGGCCTGGGAGCCGGAGTTCGAGGCAGACCTCGCCGCGCTCACGGCAGCCGGTACCCCCGCCCGCGTCGTCCCCCTGTCCGAGGGGTCCGTGGATGTGGACGCGTTCGACGCGATCATTTATGTCGCGGACAGTTCGCGTGCCGCGGGCCTGTTGGGTCTCACCAGGCAGGTGACGAGAGCCGGCGATTCGGACGGCCCGAGACTCTTCCCGGTGGTGACCGACGCCGAGCGTGCGGTCATGGGCCCGATCACCGGCCCCGCCGAACAGCCGTGCTGGGTCTGCGCGCAGCTCCGGTTGTCCGCCAATTCCGATCCGCGGCTTGCCGCTGATTTCTGGCGTGGGCTGGCCGGTGCCCGTCCGGGAGCCGGCGATGCCGGAGGAAGTTCGATCGCCCAGGAAATGATCGGCAACGCGGTGGCGTTCGACGTCTTCCGGATGCGTACGGGTCAGTTGCGTCCCGATGACGAACGGCACGCGGTCATCCAGGACCTGACGACACTGGAGTCGCACCGCGAGCGGGTGCTGCCCCACCCCGGGTGTCCCCTGCCACACCGCCGTACCGCACCGGACGGGGCCGGAAACGCCGCACCTGCCGGGGAGGACGAGGCATACGGCCGGGCCTCGGTCCTGGTCTCCCCCGGCGTGGGCATCCTGTCGGGGTGGACCGATGAGTCCATCCAGCAGATCCCGCTCAAGACGGGCCGGGTTCGCCTGGGTCCGGCGGGCGCGCTGCGAGACAGCACCCGGGAGATCACCGCGTACGACGTCGAGACGATTCTGGCCGCCCGTACCCGCGCCGTGCGGGCGGCGGTGTCGGCCTATGTCGGGCGTCTGGGCCCGGTAGGTGCCGCCCGTACAGCCCGCGTACCGGATGAGCAGGGCGCTCGGGCGCCCCGCAGGGCCGCACCCGAGCGGCTCACCGTGTACAGCGGTCTTTCGTCCTTCGGGGCCGGGCAGGACCACGAGTGGCTACCGGCTGTGTCGTTGCACGACACGACTGTCTGGCAGGTTCCCGGCGCCGCGGTGTACCCGCTCTCGCCGGTGAACGCCGCACTGTGCTTCGAGCCGACATCATCGGGGGCGGCGGCCGGCTGGACGGCCGAGTCCGTCCAGGAGCGCGGGTTGTGCTCGGCCCTTGCCTACCGGGCCCTGTCCGCGGCCGTCCGGTCCGCCACAGCGTCGGCTGTGCTCGGTGAAGCCCTGCTCGCCGGTGACGACGAGGTCGCTTTCGTGCTCGGCAGCCTGAAGCACATCGGCCGCGAGGCCCGGGTGTACGCGTTGCCCGGTGCGGCACCCGCCTTCGCGGCCCTGTGCGTCGTCGACGGTGTGGACGGCAACCCGCCGGACTGGGCGGTCGGTTCCGGGCTCTGTGCGCGGGACGCGGTGCGTGACGCCGTACTCGATGCCGTCGGACTGGCTGTCGGCCGACACTACGAAGGTACGCCCGCCGACACCGGTGACCGGCTGCTCGCTGACTTCGATCCCCGGGTGCTCATCAGCACCGGCGACCCGTGCGACTGGTCGTTCGACGAGGCTCCCGTGCCGCTCGCCGATGCGCTGGCGCTGCTCGAAGCGAGCGGCACCCTGGCGCTGTTCGCGGACACCACGACCATCGATCTCAGTGCGGTCCGGGGCATGGTCACCGGCACCGTACTGCTCGCCGGGACATGAGCGGTCCCGGCCACCGCGCCCCTGTTCCAACGGCGCCCACGGTCCTCGGAACAGCCGTTCCGGGTGCACATCCCGTTCCATGTGAGGAGGGTCACCATGTCAGTTGATCTGAAGGACGAGCTGAGCGCGCTCGAGAGTGCCACCTTCGAGATCGAGGAAATGACCGACGAGTCGGTCGAGCTCGCCTGGTCGAGTTCCAGCTGCTCATGCTCGAGCTGCTGCTCGTGCAGCACCAGCAGCTGCTGCTCGTGCAGCTCCAGCACCAGCTGACCGGACGCCCGGCGCACTGAGTTCTTGAGTACCGAGTACCCGAGTACTGAGGGCAGGGCGTCTGTTCACCTGTAGCGGCTGCCCGCGACGCGGGCAGCCGCGGCCGGCGCCGTACACGGCGTTGCGGCCCTGGGCATGTCGTGTGCAAAGAAGCCGAAACTACTCACCTGGGGCGGGCGGATGACTTTGGTGTCGGATGCGACGGTGGACGCTGTGGTCGCGAGGCCCCGGTCCTGGGCGGCCGAGGTCATGAGCCGGCATCTGGCGGGGCGTGCCGGTGAGGGCGTCGAGGTGGACGTCGCCGAGCTCGGCCTCCCGGGCGCCACGGCAGCGCCGCGGCACGGCGGGCTGGTCTATCCGGTCCGCTATTACGCGGGCACCGCGCTCTTCGGACCGCTGTACCGGGCGGACGGGACAAGCCAGCCGTGCGCCCGCTGCCTGGAGCGCCGCTGGCTGGCGCTGCGCCCGGTGGAGGAACGGCGCCCCGTGGAGGACGGTGCGGACTACCTGGTCGCGGGGCGGGACCCCGTGCTCATGCCGCTGGTCCTGGAACAGATGGCGCAGATCGTGTCCGCCGAGGCATCGGCGGGGCGGGCCGCGCCGGGCAGCCGCCGGATCGGTGAGATCGTCGAACTGCGGGCGGCGGACCTGCGTGTCACCCGCCACCAGCTCATCGCGGACTCCGAGTGCGAGTGGTGCGCCGTCGCCGTACCCGACACCGCCCGGGACGCGGCGCTTCCGCTGGCCACACGGCCCAAGCGCACCCCGACCAGTTACCGCGGTGCCAGGGCGACCGATCTCGACCTGCCGACCGGCGCCTATGTCAACGAGGTGTGCGGGGCGCTGTCGAGTGAGGCCCGCCGGGTGTACCAGTGCAGTGCGACCCTGCCGGTCAGCGGCTACTTCCGGGTCCGCAGCAAGTACGACTACCACGAGATGTGGTGGAGCGGTCAGTCGCAGAGTTCCGCCGACAGTGAGCGCTATGGAATGCTGGAGGGCCTGGAGCGGTACGCCGGCCAGTTCCCCCGGGCCAAGCGCGCGGACATCTACGACACGTACAACGCGCTGGCGCCGCACGCGCTCGACCCCACCACGATGGGTTCGTACCATCCGGAGTTCTATGCCGGGCACGGCGACTACTACGAGCCGTTCACCCGTGATACCCCGATGCACTGGGTGTGGGGCTATGCGTTCGGTGAGCGGCAGCCGGTGCTGGTGCCCGAGCAGCTCGTGTTCTATCTCGACCGGCGCCCGGGGAAGAAGTTCGTGCAGGAGTGCTCCAACGGATGTGCCAGCGGTACGAGTACCGAGGAGGCGCTGCTGCACGGCATGCTCGAACTGATCGAGCGCGACGCGTTCCTGCTGTGCTGGTACGGCAGTGCGAGGCTGCCGGAGATCGACCCGGCGAGCTGCCGGGACGAGCAGATCCAGTTCGTACTGGACCGGGTCGCCCGGCTGGGCTACCGGATGCGGCTGTTCGACATGAGGGTGGACATCGCGGTGCCCGCCGTGATGGCGGTTGCCGAGCGGCTCGACGGCGGGCTGGGCCGGCTGTGCTTCGCGGCCGGGGCGAGCATGGACCCCATCGAGGCCGTGCGCGCGGCGATCTCGGAGACGGCGTCCTACATTCCGGGGATGGACGACCGGGTGCGGGCCCGGCTGCCCGAACTGCGCACCATGGTCACGGATTACAGCCGGGTGCACGAGCTGGTCCACCACGCCCTGCTGTACGGGCTGCCCGAGATGGCCCCGGTCGCGGACTTCCTGCTCGGCGGCAGGCGGCCGCGGTCCATGGACGAGCTGTACGAGGACTGGCTGCGGCAGCGCCCCGCGACCCTGGACCTCGCGGACGACGTACGGTTCCTGATCGGCCAACTGCGGGCGGCCGGCAGCGATGTGGTGGCCGTCGACCAGACGTGCCCCGAGCAGGCGGGCACCACGATCCGCACCCTGTGTGTGCTGGCTCCCGGTCTGGTGCCCATCGACTTCGGCTGGGAACGCCAGCGGGCCCTGGAGCATCCGCGGCTGCACGCCTACCTCGACGGGGCATTGGCCACGATCCACGCGCGGGACCAGGAGTTCGGGCCGACCGGGCTGAACCCGAGACCGCATCCGTTCCCGTGAGAGCCGGTCGCGGCCGAGGAGGAGAGCCCATGCCCGATGAGGCAACGTACGTCATGCAGGGCCCGGACGAGCAGACGCGGGTCGTACACGATTATGTGGAGTCGGTGTTCCGGCGCGGCCGGGAGCCCATGGAGCCGGTCGGTTTCACACCGGACTGGCAGGACCAGCCCTCGCGTTACAAGACGTTTCTGGGAGTGGAGCGTTTCGCACTGCCCCGGGGCACCGACCAGCCGCTGGCTTCGGCGGCACGGGTGCTCTTCGGTGCCCCGCCGGAAGATGCGGGGGAATCTGTGTGGACGCTGCCGTCCCTGGCGGCCCTTCTGCGCCTGTCCTACGGCGTCCTCGACCGCAGGCTGCGGGTGAGCTGGAATCAGGACAGCGATGTCCGGGTGCTGTACCCGGAAGCGCTGTGGGGCCGTGGCGCGGCCTCCGGTGGGGGGATGTACCCGCTGGAGATCTACTGGGTGGCCGGTGGCGGCGGCCCCGTCACACCGGGTGTGTACCACTACTCGACGGCGCATCACGGTTTCGAGCGGCTGGTGGCCGGTGACCTCACCGGTGAGGTCCGTGCGGCGTGCGCCGATGCGGGTGACAGTGACGGCTATCTGCTGGTCACCGTGCGGTTCTGGAAGAACTCCTTCAAATACAACAGTTTCTGCTATCACGTGGTGACACAGGACGCGGGGGCCCTGCTCGGCTGCTGGGAGCTGATCGCACGCGGGCTGGGGAAGCCGCTGCGCCGGGCCTTCTGGTTCGACGACGAGCGGCTCAACCGTCTGGTGGGGGTGGGCGGTGACGAGGAGAGTGTGCTGGCCGTCGTGCCCGTACCGTTCACCACCGGCACCGTAAGCGCCGCCGGTCCTGCTGTGCCCGGGCGCGGTGTCCTGGTGGACCGGCCCAGTTTCGAACGGTCCGCGCGCACGGTGACCTTCGAACAGGTCCAGCGGGTCCACCAAGCGGTCCTGGCTGATCCGCACGAACGGCCGGACGCCGCGCAGTTGCGGCAACTCGTGCCGCACGTAGCCGCGGACGGCGGGGGGATCGCCCTGCCCGAGCCGTTGGAGGACCGGCTGGGCCGGGACACGGGGGAGGTCATGCGGATCCGCCGGACCAGCTTCGGCTCGTTCGTGGGGTCCCGTCCTCTCGGGCTCGACGAACTGGGCACGGTCCTGGCCGGGACGATGTCGGGGCAGGACTACCTCTCGGACGCCAGTCCTGCCGGGGCCGGCCTGACCGGCCTGTACGTCCTGGCCAACCGGGTGACCGGGCTGCCGTGCGGCACCTACCGTTACGACCGCGCCGGCCACCGGCTCCAGCTCGTGCAGGAGCGGCGGCTCGCGGAGTATCTGCAGCGCAGCTACTACCTCAGCAATTACAACCTCGACCAGACCGGTGCCGTACTGGCGATATCCGGGCGCTGGGAGAGCACTCTGCGCACGTGCGGCAGCCGCGGCTACCGGATTTTGAACGCCGAGGTGGGCGCCCTGGCCCAGACGGCGTACGTCGCCTCGGCCGCGCTGGGTGTGGGGTGCGGTGTGGTGCTCGGCTTCGACAACATCGCCATCGACGAGGCAGTCGGTCTCGACGGCACCGATGAGCGCACCTTCTTGTTCGTGCTGCTCGGCCATGAACGCCGGGACCGTGCGGATTTCGACTACCGGCTGCTCTGAGAGGACGGTTTCCGATGCCGAGTGCCTTGCTGCCCGTGCAGGACGCGGCCGACCGGGTGGAGTGGCACCTGGTGCCGCGGTTCATGCTGCGGGTCGGTGGCCTGCCCTTCGACATGGCGGGCCGGCTGGCCGCCCCGCGCACTGCCGCCTGGGCGGAAGCGGTTCTCGACGGTGAAGCGTGCCTGCGGGAGGACGGTGCCCGGCTCGCCGACGCCCTGCAGGAGTGCATCGCCGGTCATCTCGGCGATGCGGCCGCCCGCCGCGTACTGATCAATCTGCGCCGCGACGTGTTCAACGGCCGGGCGCCGCGCGGGCTGCGGGACGCGGAGCGGCTGCTGCCGCCGGGGCCACTCGGCATGCTGCACGGCTGGCTGGCCCGGCGGGAAGCCCAGGGCACCCTGCTGGGGTCCGGATCGCGGATCCTGGAAGAGGAGACCGAAGCAGGCCGTGCGGAGTTGCGCACCATCGCCACCGCGTCGGACCTCCGCGAGGGCATCCAGCTCTCCTCCCCCTCGCTCGACAAGTACCTGGATGGCTATCTCGGCCGGGCCGGGGGCCGGCTCAGCAAACGTGAACGGCGTATCGAGCGCTCCCTGCTGGAGTACTTCTTCCGCACGACATGCAAGACCAGTCCGTTCAGTACGCTCACGTCGGTGTGCGTGGGCCGTTTCGCCGAGGGGCACGGCCGCCCGCTCGAAGCGGCGGTGGGTGGCTGGGACAAACACAGCGCCACCCGGCTCAACATGGCCGTACTGGCCCGGCTCTCGGGGCTGATGGCCACTACGCCGGAGATTCGCGCCGACCTGCCGGTACGGGCTACCGGCGGGCTTGAGGTCCACCGCGACCGGGTGCGGTATCTGCGCAAGCTCCACAAGGCCGGCGGTGACAATGACGCGGCAGTCACCCTGGACGCGGTGCACGAAAGCCTGTTCTACCTCCCGGCCGGTGAACTCCTCGCGGAGGTCCTGGACCTGCTGGGCGGCCGAACGCTCCGTTTCGGGGACGTGGCACGGCAGTTGTGCGCCGTGGGACCGGACCGTCAGGCCGCCGACGTGGAGGAATACCTGGCCGCGCTGCTCAGGCTCGGCATGCTCGTCGTACCGAATCTGCAACTGGACATTCACGATCCGGACCCGGTCAGCAGCTACCACCGCGGCCTGCGGGAGCTGGAGGCGGGATGGGCGGACCGGGTCGCGGGCCTCGTGGAGCGGATGGGCACCCAGGTGACGCGGTTCGCCACCGCACCGCTCGACGACCGGCGCGGCCTGCTGTCCGCCATCGGTGAGTCGGCGGCCCTGGCGCACCGGGAGCTGGGCCACGCGGACGTGCCGGTGATGCGTACCCTCGTCTACGAGGACACCACTGTGCCCGCGCTGACGGTGACCGGCGACAGCACGGTGTGGCAGGAGCAACTGGCCCCGGGGCTGCGGAAGCTGGCCAGTGTCCTGCCAGCTTTCGACGGGAACCTGATCCGCAGGCTGGTGACGAAGGGCTTCTTCGTCACGCGGTACGGCGCCGGCGGCACCTGTGAGGACTTCCTTTCCTTCGCCCACGAATTCGGGCAGGACTTCTACGACAACTACAACCAGCGGCTGATGCGCCACCAGCGTTTCGACAAGACCGCCTTCCACCGCTACGACAACTGGTTCAAGCAGGACGAGATCACCGGTATCGACCGGGCCAGGGAGGCCGTGGCACACGAGATCACCCGGCGCTACCAGGACTGCGTGGCCCGGGGCACCGACCTCGAACTCGATGAGAGCTTCATCTCGACGATCACCGGCCTGCTGCCCCCCTCCCCCGGTGCCCTGGAGTCGCTGTCCTTCTTCCTGCAGGTGGCGGACAACGGGCGCGACAACCCGCTGGTCGTGGTCAACCGCGTGTATTCGGGCCTGACCCTGCTGTTCTCCCGCTTTGCCCATCTCTTCGACGACGGACTGACGGCCTCGCTCCGTGCCTCCCTGGACACGGTGGTGCCGAAGGGAGCGGTGTTCGCCGAGCTCAAGGGCGGTTACGACGCGACCAACCTCAACCTGCACCCGGTGGTCACACCGTACGAGGTGGTCTGCCCCGGCGAGACCAGCTTCCGGCCGCCCGGGGAACAGATCACCATCGACGACCTGGTCGTGGAGCACGACGCGGTGGCAGACCGGCTGCTGCTGCGTTCCCGCCGGCTCGGCGCCGAAGTGATCCCCGTGTACCTCGGGTTCCTGCTGCCCATGGCGCTGCCGGAGATCCAGCAGGTGCTGCTGAACTTCTCCGGCGCCGGCATGGCCCAGCTCGACCTGTGGGCCGGCACCGCGATACCCGACAGCGAGAATGCCGTGCTGCCCCGGATCGTGCTCGGCAATGTCGTGGTGCAGCGCAAGACCTGGCGGATCTCCGCCGACCGGCTGCCCTCGCACACCACCGGCTGCGGCGAGCAGGAGTGGTTCCTGAACTGGCGCCGCTGGCGGCGGGACAACGAGCTGCCGCGCCATGTGTTCGCCCATCTGGGCGGGGAGCACAAGCCGCAGTACGTCGACTTCGACTCGTACTTCTCCGTCCAGTTGCTGGACACCGCCGCCCGGGCCACCGAATCGACCGTGGTGCTCAGCGAGATGCTGCCCGGCCCCGACGAACAATGGCTGCGCGACGGCGGCCAACGGTACGTCACCGAGCTCACCATGGAGCTCGACGGCACACGAACGGGGCGGTGATGGCCGTGGTGGCCGACAACAAGTGGATCAGCCTGCACGTCTTCTACGCGGCGAACGCCAACCCCGTCCTGGTGCAGTGCGTCAAACCGCTGGTGGCCGGACTGCGTGAACGGGGGCTGCTGAGCAAGTGGTTCTTCATCCGCTACTGGCTGGAGGGACCTCACATCCGGTTGCGGCTGCTGCCCTCGCAGGCGGCCCACGCCGACGAGGTGCGTAAGACCGCCGAGGACGCGATCGGCGCGTTCCTCGCCCGGCGCCCGGCCCTGTACGAGGAGGACCGCGACAACAGCACGGACCTGTACAAGAACATGTACCTGGCCGAGTACACCCAGGAGAGCTGGGACCGTACGTACGGCGCCGAAGGGACCATGCCGTTCCGGGACAACAACAGCGTGGCCGCGATCGCCTACGACCGTGAACTCGACCGGTACGGCGGCGAGGCCGGCATGGAGCTCGCCGAATCGCACTTCCAGCAGTCCAGCGAACTCGTCCTGACCCTGCTCGAGACGACCAATGTGCATGTACGTACCGTCCTGCTCGGGCAGGCGGCCCAGCTCACCATGGCACTGTGCTTCGCGTTCCTGCGCGACGAAGAGGCCGTGGCGATGTTCCTGACGCGCTACCGCACCATGTGGGAGACCTCCTACCAGGAGTCCAGCCAGGACCAGCACGACACATTCGACCGCAGCTACGAGCGCATGCGGGAGCGGCTCGTCCGGCGGGTCCGGCACAGCCGGGACGCCGCCCGTGGGGACCTGTCCACCGCGCCGACACCACTGGAACAGACCTGGCTGCGGCACTGCGCGGATCTGCGCGACGAGGTCCTGCGCCTGGCCGGGGACGGACAACTGTCCTTCCGGGACGGCACGAGACCGGCGCCGCAGGATGCCCTGGCCATCGTGCTCAGCTCCTATGTGCACATGACCAACAACCGGCTCGGCGTCAGCATCCTCGACGAGATCTATCTGTCCTACGTACTGGGCAAGGCGGCCCTGTCGCGCGACGCCCTGCACGGGGCGCGGCAGTGACCACTACCGGCTACAACCTGCCGCGGCTGCGTTCCGAAGTGGTCCTGGGTCCGGGACTCCGTCTGGGTACGCGGGTCGTGCACCGGGTCAAGGACCCGCGTACCGGCTGTTACTACCGGATCGGCCAGCGCGAGCACTTCATCATGCGGCTGATGGACGGCGAGCACACGCTGGAGGACATCGGGCGCGCGTACAGCGGCGAGTACGGACGTACCCTCGGCCCGGACAACTGGCGGCAGATGTTCATCCTGCTCGGCCGTTACCAGCTCCTGGACGGCGATGTGGACGAAGCAGTCCTGGACCGTATCAGGAGTGAGCGTGCGGCCAGGGAGAAGAACCGGCCCGACGGCTGGCTGAGCAGGCGCTGGGTCCTGGTCCACCCGGACCGGGTGTGTGCCGCGCTGGCCGGCCGGCTGTCGTTCGCTTTTCACCGTGCCTTTGTCATTCCCGCCCTGATCCTCGTCGTCCTTTCCCAGATCGTGGTGTGGGCCCATACGGGCCTGCTGGTCTCCGACGCCACCAGCCATGTCGGGTGGCCGGTGGTGGCGCCCAGCACGCTGATCCTGGCCTGGCTGATCACGATGGTGCACGAACTCGCCCACGGGGTGGCCTGCAGGTATTTCGGGGGCGAGGTGACGGAGATCGGGGTGCGCTGGCACTTCCCGCTGCTCGCACCGTACTGCCGCACCGACGACATCGTGCTCTTCCACCGCCGCACCGCCCGGGTCGGTACGGCGTTCGCCGGCATCTTCGCCGGTCTGCTGGCGATGCTGCCGGTGCTGGCCTGGTGGTGGTTCTCCGACCAGGGGGGCATGAGCCGCTCGATGGCCGCAGGGCTGCTGCTGTTCGGCAGCGGCGGCTCACTGGTGGCCCTCATGCCGTTCCTGCAGCTCGACGGCTATGTGATGCTCACTCATGGCCTGAATGTGGCCGACCTGCGCGCGGAGACGCACCGGTACTGGGGGCTGCAGGCGCACCGGCGGCGCCCGGAGAGCCGGGAGGCGCTGAATGCCTGTCCTCCCCGGCTGGCGAGGGCCTGCATCCTCTACGGGATCGCTTCCCTGCTCGCCCTGGCCGGTGTCTGCTGCGCACTCGTGTGGCTGTGGTACGGCACGCTGGAGCACTATCTGGGTGCTGTGCCGGCCATCGGCATCCTCGCCGCCGAAGCCGTTGTCGTGGCAGGCCTCGCGGCCTACGTCATGCGCCGGCGTTCCTCCACGAAGAAGGCTGCGCATGGATGACACCCGATACGCGATCCGTACGAGCGCGCTGACCAAGAGCTACGGCCCGGGCACCGGAGTGTTCGACCTCGGCCTGCGGGTCCGCCGCGGCGAGGTCTACGGCTTCCTCGGGCCGAACGGTGCCGGGAAGACCACCACCATGCGGATGCTGGCGGGACTGGTCAGACCGACCTCCGGAACCGTGACGGTACTGGGCCGCCGTCCGGGCACCCGGGACGCTCTCAGCGGGGTGGGGGCCCTGATTGAGACACCGGCGCTGTACCCGCATCTGTCCGGCCGGGACAACCTGCGTCTTCTCGCCCGGTACGCCGGTGTTCCCCCCGTCCGGGTGGCCGAGGTGCTGGACGAGGTCTCGATGACCGCGAAAGCCGACGGGGCGTTCCGTTCCTATTCGCTCGGCATGAGACAGCGCATCGGGGTGGCCGCCGCGCTGCTCAAGGATCCCGAACTGCTGATCCTGGACGAGCCGACCAACGGTCTCGACCCGGCCGGGCGAGCGGACATGCGCGATCTGATCGTCGGGCTGCGCCGGGACCACCGCACCGTGCTGCTGTCCAGTCATCTTCTGGCAGAGGTGGAGCAGGTGTGCGACCGGGTGGGTGTGATCCGACAGGGCCGTCTCATCGCCGAGGGAACCGTGGCCGAACTGCGCGGCCGGGCCGGCGAAGGCAGCCTGTCGATCACCGCCGACCCGCCGGAGCGTGCGGCCGCTCTCGTACGCCAACTGCCGGACGTCCGCTCGGTGGACATCATCGAAGGGGTGCTCCAGGTGGCAGTCGATCCGGCCCGGGCCGGCGCGGTGAACCGTCTGCTGGTGGAGAACGGTATCGACGTCACAGAACTGCGGCAGCGCAGCGTGTCGTTGGAAGACACCTTCCTGGAACTCGTGGGCGACCGGCGGCACCCGGGACAGGCACCGGGCGCACCGTCCGAGCCGGCGGAGGTGAGCAATCGATGAGTGGCGCGCTGCACGCCGAACTGCTGTCAACGCGTAAGCGCCCCGGCGTCTGGGTCATCGGCGCCGCCTGGACCGCCATGGCGGTCGCCTTCGGCATGGCGGTGCCGTACATCGTCTATCTGGCCGTCAAGGACAGCCCGCCTGCCGACCGGGAGAAACTCATCGGCGGACTGCTGCCCGATCAGTTCGTGTCCAGCACGGTGGGCCTGTACCCGCTGTTCGGCAGCGCCCTGATGCTCGTCCTCGGTGTGATCATCACCGGCGGCGACTACCGGTGGGGCACCTGGGGCACTCTGCTCGTCCAGCGGGCGGGCCGGCCGGCCGCCGTCCTGGGGAAGTCCGGTGCGACAGCGGTAGCGCTCCTGTGCATCACCGTGGTGGTGATGGCCGCGACAGCGGTGGCCAGCATGCTGATCGCCGTGGCGGAGGGCAGGCCGCAGCACTGGCCCGGAGCGGCCACCGTCCTGGGTGGTATCGGCGCGGCGTGGCTGATGAGCATGACCGCGGCAAGCTTGGGCATGTTCCTGGCCGTGCTGTTCCGCGGTACGGGCGCGGCCATCGCGGCCGGTCTGCTGTGGTTGCTGGCCGTGGAGAACCTCGTGTCGGGTATCGCCGGGTCGCTGCCCGCTCTAAAACCGCTCCAGCGGCTGCTGATCAGCCCGAACGGCGGCTCACTGGCCAGTGCGCTGGCTCCTGCCGGTGCCCAGAGCTCCGTCCCCGGTCTCGTCTCCGTCTCAGGCCCGCTCACCGCCGGCCTGGTCCTCGGCGGTTACGTGGTGGTGCTGACCGCCCTGTCCATCCTCCTCATCAACCGGCGCGACTCCTCCTGAGCAGGCTTCACCGGCGCCGGGTGACCGCTCGCAGGGTGGAACGGGCCGGACGGCCACCCGGGTGCCGGCGACCAGGTCGTGCATGGCGCGGCCGTCCGGCCGGAGGACCGCGAGCGCGGCAGAGGCCGTAGCCAGGCCGAGTGCGGTCACCAGGCCCGCCCCGGACAGTGCCGCCG
>DATCWZ010000589.1:0-2684 GCA_036566065.1 Streptomyces sp.
GTGGGAATCCTGCTCGCCGCCCATCCGGCGGGCATGGTGCTGGGCGCGACCCTGCTGGGCCGGGCGGGGGTCGGGGATGTATGGCGCAGGCGCCTCCTCGGGCCGCTGGCGATCGGCGCGAACCTGCCGCTGCTGCTGTACTGGCTCGGCCCCGGGATCACAGCGGCCGCGCTGACGCTGATGGTGTCGGGCGTGTGCTCCGCGTACCAGATCACCGCGGGAGCGACCTTCGTCCTGCTGACCCCGGCCGGTCAGCGGGGCCAGGCGCTGGGGCTCGCCCGATCGGGGCTCATCGCCGTGCAGGGCATCGGTGTTGCGGCGGGCGGCCTGGCGGCGGAGCTGTCCGGTTCGTCGGCGGGCACGATCGGCGCTGCGGGATTCGCCGGGACACTGTGCGCGGTCCCGGTGGCCGTCGCCTGGTCCAGGGCCCGGCAGGGCGCGCCGGGCGGCGGAACGGCGACGATTATCCCGGGGGCGTAGGACTCCGGCGCCTGATCAAGGCTAGGGTCGAATCAGGCAGGCAACCACGTGCGATCCACAGGAGTACCCAGCGATGTCTATCGATCCGTCCTCGATTCCGAACTTCGGGGGCCAGCCAGGACCGCAGGCGGCAGGCCCCGTAGGGCCCGTAGTCCCCGACCAGGACCTCGTCAAGCAACTGCTCGATCAGATGGAGCTGAAGTACGTCGTCGATGACGAGGGCGACCTCGCCGCGCCGTGGGAAGAGTTCCGCACGTACTTCATGTTCCGGGGCGAGGCCGAGCAGCAGGTCTTCTCGGTCCGTACGTTCTACGACCGCCCGCACGCCGTGGACCAGCGCCCGGTCCTCCTCGACGCGATCGACGAGTGGAACCGCCGCACCCTGTGGCCCAAGGTCTACACGCACACCCATGAGGGCGAGGACGGCGAGGGCACGTCGGTCCGCCTGATCGGCGAGGCGCAGATGCTCATCGGCACCGGCGTCAGCCTGGAGCACTTCGTCTCCTCGACGGTGAGCTGGGTGCGGGCCTCGATCGAGTTCGACAAGTGGCTGTTGGAGCACCTGGGCCTGACCCCCGCAGAGGACAAGACCGCCGACCAGGCGGACGACGCGGAGCAGCCCGAAAGCTGACCAGCCGAGGCTGAAGCCCCCGGCCCGGCCGGCCCGGCGGTCCCGACGACCCCGCCCCGGCCGGGCTTTTCCGCGGCATCCACCTCGGCCCCGCGGTTCCGATGGGGTCGGGGGTCAGTGGGTGAATGCCTTGCGGAGCCTTTCCGCTGCGTTCGCCAGTACTTCGGCGCGTTTGCAGTACGCGAACCGGACGTAGGGTGCGCCGGTCTCCTTGTGGTCGTAGAAGACCGCGTTGGGGATGGCGACGACGCCCGCGCGTTCGGGGAGCGCGCGGCAGAAGGCCAGGGCGTCCTGCTCGGCTCCGAGGGGGCGGATGTCGGTGGTGATGAAGTACGTGCCCTGAGGCTGGTAGACCCCGAACCCGGCGTCGGCCAGGCCCTTGCCCAGCAGGTCGCGCTTGGCGCGCAGGTCGGACCGCAGGGTGTCGAAGTAGGCGTCCGGCAGGCGGAGGGCCTCGGCGATCGCGTACTGGAAGGGGCCCGAGCTGACGTACGTCAGGAACTGCTTGGCCGAGCGGACCGCGCCGATCAGGTCCGGGCTCGCGGTGATCCAGCCGACCTTCCAGCCGGTGTACGCGAACGTCTTGCCCGCGCTCGAAATGCTGACCGTCCGCTCGCGCATCCCGGGGAACGAGGCGAGCGGGATGTGTTCGCCGTCGTAGACCAGGTGTTCGTACACCTCGTCGGTGACGACGAGGAGGTCGCGTTCGCAGGCGAGCTCGGCCACGGCGGCGAGCTCCGCGTGGTTCAGGACCGTGCCGGTGGGGTTGTGCGGGGTGTTGAGCAGGATCAGCCGGGTGCGGGGCGTGACGGCGGCACGCAGCTCGTCCAGGTCGAGCCCGAACGCGCCGTCGCGGGGGCGCAGGGTGACCGGGACGCGGGTGCCGCCCGCCATGGCGATGCAGGCGGCGTACGAGTCGTAGTACGGCTCCAGGGCGATGACCTCGTCGCCGGGCTCGACCAGGGCCAGCAGGGCGGCGGCGATGGCCTCGGTGGCGCCCGCGGTGACCAGCACCTCGGAGTCCGGGTCGTACGCCAGGCCGTAGAAGCGCTGCTGGTGCTCCGCGATGGCGGTACGGAGCTCGGGGACGCCGAGACCCGGCGGGTACTGGTTGCCGTGGCCGTCGCGCAGCGCCCTGACCGCCGCTTCCCGGATCTCCTCCGGGCCGTCGGTGTCGGGGAAGCCCTGGCCGAGGTTGATCGAGCCGGTTCGTACGGCCAGCGCGGACATCTCCGCGAAAATGGTCGTACCGAATTCGGCGAGGCGGCGGTTGAGCAGCGGTCGTCCCTGTGTCATGGAAGCCATCCTGTGCCGAAGCTCTGGAGTAGCTCAAGTCCGCTTTGGTACGGACCGGGCGGGGGCATCCCCACGGTATGCGAGAAGCGGGGGGATCCCGCTCCGGGGGACGTAAGGATGTGAGGTCGGTGGGAACCTTCTTCACCGCGTTGATCGTGATGATCCTGCTCGGGGGTGTCGCCTCGCTCCTGGTGCGGGTGAGCGGCCGGAGGCGGGTGTCCGCGGGGCGTGCCGGGCGGCGCCGCCACGGGGGCGGCGGGGACGGCGGGAGCTGGTG
>DATCWZ010000235.1:0-5324 GCA_036566065.1 Streptomyces sp.
AATACGCCGGGGGCCTGCCATGAGGTACAGTGAGCAACGATGCATTGCCGATCATTCGGCGGGCTCGCGAGTGTAGTTTAATGGTAGAACATGAGCTTCCCAAGCTCAGAGCGCGGGTTCGATTCCCGTCACTCGCTCCACACAAAGCCCCAGGCCACCGGCCCGGGGCTTCTCTGTTGTCCAGACCGGTCCAGACGTTCCGTGCGCGGTGGCACGTTCGGCTAGAACCTCCTCGCCGGTATTACGCCGCACACCACACGGCCAACTGGCCGGGCCGGGAACAACCGGTCCGGCCGACGCAGTTGCATGGGTCGAGGGACCGGCGCCGCGCGGGTGGGGAGCACGGGGACCAGAGGTCGTCCGTCCCCCCGGTAGCCGGGCCCCCGGGTTCGCGGTATGCGCACTCGGACCGCGACGTATTTCTGCAGAAGGACTGTTTATGCCTGACCGGCCCTTGACCCTCATGGCAGTACACGCCCATCCCGACGACGAGGCCACCGGGACCGGAGGTGTCCTCGCGCGGTACGCGGCGGAAGGCATCCGCACGGTGCTGGTGACGTGTACCGACGGCGGGTGCGGTGACGGGCCGGGGGGTGTCAAACCGGGTGATCCCGGGCATGACCCGGCGGCCGTCGCCTCACTGCGTCGCCGAGAACTGGAAGCGAGCTGTGATGTCCTGAAGATCAGCGATCTGGAGATGCTGGACTATGCCGACTCCGGGATGGCGGGCTGGCCGAGCAACGACGCCCCCGGTTCCTTCTGGCGGACCCCCGTGGCGGAGGGCGCGGCCCGGCTCGCGGAACTCATGCGGCACTACCGGCCCGACGTGGTCGTCACGTACGACGAGAACGGCTTCTACGGCCACCCCGACCACATCCAGGCGCATCGCATCACAATGGCGGCGCTGGAGACGACCGAGCTGACGCCGAAGGTGTACTGGACGACGATTCCCCGCTCGGGAATGAAGCGGTTCGGCGAGATCATGCGCGAGTTCCAGGGGGACATGCCCGAGCCGGATCCCGCCGAGGCCGCCGCGCTGGCGGAGATCGGTCTCCCCGACGACGAGATCACCACCTGGGTGGACACCACCGCATTCAGCGGTCAGAAGTTCGACGCGCTGGCGGCGCACGCCAGTCAGGGCGAGAACATCTTCTTCCTCAGGATGGGCCGGGAGAAGTTCGGCGAGCTGATGGGCATGGAGACCTTCGTACGTGTCAAGGACGCCACCGGCGCCGCCGTACCCGAGAACGATCTCTTCGCAGGACTGCGCTGATCCGCTCGCCCCGCACCAGGTGTGCAGGGCAGTGGCGACGGGTGAGGCGATATGTCCGGTGTCCTGGCGGGCAGGGATCGGATCATGCCCCTGCTCGTCGGGACCTCGGGATGGCAGTACACGGACTGGCGCGGTGTTCTGTATCCGCCGCGACAGCCGCAGCGCCTGTGGCTGGAGGAGTACGCCCGGCACTTCGCCACCGTGGAGAACAACAACGCCTTCTACCGCCTGCCCAGCACGGACGTCTTCGCTTCCTGGCGGGAGCGGACGCCGGCCGGGTTCGTGATGGCGGTGAAGGCCAGCCGTTACCTGACCCATATGAAGCGGCTGCGCGATCCCGAGGAGCCGGTGCGGCGGCTGATGGGCCGGGCCGCAGGTCTCGGCGGGCGGCTGGGGCCGGTTCTGCTGCAACTGCCATCGCACTTCCGGGAGAACGTCCAGGCTCTGGACGCCTGCCTGAGCTGTTTTCCCGATTCGGTCCGGGTGGCCGTCGAGCTTCGCCACCCGTCGTGGTGGGCGGCGGAACGGGACTTGCGGGCGGTGCTGGAACGGCACGGCAGCGCTCTGTGCTGGGCGGACCGGGGGTCCCGGCCGGTGACGCCGCTGTGGCGGACCGTGCCGTGGGGATACGTGCGGTTTCACGGCGGCACGGCACAGCCGCCGCCGCGCTACGGACGCCAGGCGCTGGCATCGTGGGCGCGCCGCATCGCCGACGCCTGGCCCGACGAGAGCGACGTGTACGTGTACTTCAACAACGACCCGGGCGGCGCGGCTGTCGTGGACGCGGCGAAGTTCGCGCGCACGGCCACCGCGCTGGGCCGGACGGTGAGCCGTACGCCCTCGGCCTCGGACCTCGGCGGCATGGGCCACGCTCCCTGACGGAGGGCCCTGTCCCCCGTGCGAGCTACGCGCAGGTGTCCTCCCTGCGGTGACGATTCCGGGTGGCCGAATCCGTAGCGTCGAGCACAGCCGCGGCACTCCCGCTGCGGAGCCTTGAAGGAGTCTCATGAGAGTCGTCTGGCAGCTCGTGGCCGTCCTGACCATCGCCCTGATCGGCAACCAGGCTGTTGCCGCTGGACAGGGAAATCCGTGGCTCACCGTTGGCCTCGGCGTCCTGACAGCCGCGCTCGGCGTGCTCGGTTACCGGTGGGTGGTGCGGCGGACCGAGCGACGGCCGGTCACGGAGGTGGCCCGGCAGGGCGCCGTGGCGGCGGGGGCGCGGGGGGTACTGATCGGCCTCGCGTTGTTCGGGGCCGTCATGGTGAACATCGCCTCGGCCGCAAAGTACGAGATCAACGGCCTGGGTTCGGTGACGGGCGCGGCAACGCTCTTCGGCGTGATGACCGCTGCCGCCGTGTCGGAGGAACTGCTGTTCCGCGGGATCCTGTTCCGGATCATCGAGGAGCGTGCCGGCAGCTGGATCGCGCTGGCGCTGAGCGGTCTGCTGTTCGGTCTGTTGCACCTGGCCAACCCGAACGCCACTCTGTGGGGCGCCATCGCCATCGCCATCGAGGCCGGCGGCATGCTCGCCGCCGCGTACGTGGCGACGCGCAAGCTGTGGCTGCCGATCGGGCTGCACTTCGGCTGGAACTTCGCCGAGTCCGGCATCTTCAGCACCGGGATCTCGGGGGCCCACACCCAGCAGGGGCTGCTGGACTCCACGCTTTCCGGCCCGCAGCTGATCACCGGGGGCGACTTCGGCCCCGAGGGCAGCGTGTACTCGGTGGTGTGGGGCGTGCTGTTGACGGTCGTGTTCATGTGGCTGGCCCACCGGCGCGAACACATCGTGCCCCGTCGTCGGCGCGCAGGCCGGGGCGAGGCCGTCGCTACACTTCCCCGGTGACCATTCCGCGCAAGGGCCGGGAGCTGTGGGGCCGGTTGGACGTCACGGTCCGCGATCTTCCGCTCGCGCTGCTTCTCCTCGGCACGTCGCTGCTGCCGTGGTTCGACGGGCACGGGTCACGGCTCGGCGGTATGCCGACCCACTCCTTTGACGCCCTGGCCGCCCTGGCGCTCGTCCTCGAATGCCTCCCGCTCGCCGTGCGCCGGCGGTGGCCCGCCGTCTGTCTCGCCCTGGTCTCGCTCGGCTTCTCCGTCGACCAGCTCCGGGGATACCACCTGCTCGCGGGTGCCGCGCTCCTCATCGCCCTGCTGAGCGCAGGGGCTCATCTGGAGTGGCACCGGCGCGCCACCGTGCTCGTCCTCACCGGGGTGTACGTGCCCCTGGCGGTCGCACTGTTCCGGCTCGGTTCCGGGGAGCCGCCCGGCGAGTTCGTGACGTTCTACCTGGTGCTGGCCGCCGCCTGGGGGGCGGGGACGTGGCTGCGCTCCACCCGCGCCGCGGAGGCCGAACACCGCCTCCGTGTCGTCGAGGACACCCGGGTCGCCGAACGCACCCGCATCGCCCGCGAACTGCACGATGTCGTGACCCACCATGTGACGGCGATGGTCGTGCAGGTCGAGGCCGCCCGCTATCTGACCGCCGCGCCCGAACGCCTCGACCGGACCCTGGCCACGGTCGGTGACACCGGGCGGCTGGCCATCACCGACCTGCGGCACCTGCTCGACCTGCTAGACCCCGGCCACGGCACCGAGACCAGGGAACCGCACGTCGGCAGGCTGCTCACGCTCGTGGAACAGACCCGCCGCGCCGGTCAGCCGGTGGAGTTCACCGAGGACGGCGTGCCGGCGGAGCCGACCGGCAGTGCCGACCTCGTGGCCTACCGGATAGTGCAGGAAGCCCTGACGAACGCCCTCAAGTACGCGCACGGCAGCCGTACTTCGGTCCAGGTACGGCACGGCGAGAAGGAGGTCACCGTGGAGGTCCGCACGGACGGTTCCGGCTCGCACGCCCCGGTTCCCGGCGGGAGCGGCCGGGGTCTCGCCGGTCTCCGCGAGCGGGTCGACGTCCTGGGCGGCGACTTCAGCGCGGACATGCGGACCGACGGCGGCTTCGTCGTACGGGCACGGATACCCGCGGGGAGCCCGTCATGACGGCACCGGTCCGGGTCCTCGTCTGCGACGACCAGATCCTCGTACGTACGGGGCTGGCGACGATCATCGACGCGCAGCCCGACCTCGAAGTGGCGGGCGAGTGCGGGGACGGGCAGGCCGCGGTCGACCTCGCCGGCAGACTGCACCCTGACGTCGTGGTGATGGACATACGGATGCCGGTGCTCGACGGCATCGAGGCGACCCGCCTGCTGGCCGGTGCGGGGGTGCCGCATCCCGTCAAGGTGCTCGTGGTGACCACGTTCAACCTGGACGAGTACGTCTACGAGGCGCTGCGCGCGGGGGCCAGCGGATTTCTGCTCAAGGACGCGCCCCCTGCCCAACTGCTCCACGGAATCCGGACCGTGGCCCTGGGCTCGGCGCTGCTGGACCCCGAGGTGACACGTCGGCTTGTGGGCAGGTACGCCACCCGGATCCGGCCCACGGGCGGCACCCCGCAGGACATACCGCTGACGCCTCGTGAACTTGAGGTCCTCCGCCTCATCGCGGACGGCCTGTCCAACAGCGAGATCGCCGCGACCCTCGTGATAAGCCGCGAGACCGTCAAGACGTTCGTGTCACGCATCCTTACCAAGCTCGGTCTTCGCGACCGTGTCCAGGCCGTCGTGTACGCCTACCGCCAGGGCCTGGTCACCTGAGCCGGCCAGTTCCTGCTGGAGTCGACCGCCATCGGCCTGCTCGGTGGCATCCTGGGCGTGGCCCTGGGCATCGCGGTCGTGGTGTGCGTCGCCGTCGTCAAGCAGTGGACCCCGGTGCGCGACCTGAGCCCGGCCGTCGGCGCCCCGCTCGCCGGAGCGCTCGCCGGCCTCGTCGCCGGACTGTACCCGTCACTGCCTGCCGCCCGCATAAAGCCGGTCGCGCGCTGCGCGCACAGTCGCAGTCGTGTTAATCGTTACCGGCGGCAGGGGCGTTGTGCCAGGGTCTGACGCATGTCAATTCGATACCCGCGCCCCCTGCGTCCCGGTGACCGTGTCGGCGTCACCTCCCCGTCGAGCGGAGTCCCGGACGAGTTGCGTGCGCGGCTCGATGTGGCCATCGG
>DATCWZ010000588.1:0-14218 GCA_036566065.1 Streptomyces sp.
TGCGTCGGCGAGCCTGTCTGAAGAACGGGCGGACACCACCAGGATATGCGGGTTGTTGTTCTCCTCATCGTCGGCCCCTGCGGGATCCGGCGTCGGCGGCGGTGCCTGTTCCAGGATCGCGTGGGCGTTGGTGCCGCCGAATCCAAAAGCGGACACGCCGGCGCGTCCGGGGCGGTTCGAGGCAGGCCAGAGTGTCGGCTCGGTGACCACGCGCAGGCCGAGCCCGGTGAAGTCGATGTGGGGGTTGGGACGGTAGAAGTGCAGGCTGGCCGGGATACGACCGTGGTGCAGTGCCAGCGCGGTTTTGATCAGGCCGACGATGCCGGCCGCACCTTCCAGGTGGCCCACGTTGCTCTTGACCGATCCGATGAGCAGGGGCTTGCCCAGCTCCCTGGCACGGCCGACGACCGCTCCGAGGGCTCTTGCCTCGATGGGGTCGCCCAGCAGGGTTCCAGTTCCGTGCGTCTCGATGTAGTCGAGATCGGAGGCTTCGATCCGTGCGTCACGCAGTGCACCGCGCAGCAGTGCCTCTTGCGCTGTCGGATTGGGCGCCATAATGCCAGCTGATCGGCCGTCCTGGTTGACGGCTGTGCCTCTGATGACGGCAATGGTCCTGTCACCGTCGCGTTGGGCATCCGCGAGGCGCTTGAGTACGACAACTCCGCAGCCTTCGCCACGGGTGATGCCGTCCGCATCGGCATCAAAGGGTTTGCACCTGCCGTCCGGGGCCAGCGCACCAGCCTGTTCGAATGCGGCCGTAACCGCCGGGGAGAGCAGTACGTTGACTCCGGCTGCCAGCGCCGTGTCGCACTCGTGGCTGCGCAGGCTGCGGCACGCCTGGTGCACGGCTACGAGGGACGACGAGCATGCTGAGTCGATGGTCAGGCTGGGGCCGTGCAGATCGAGAAGGTATGACACCCGGTTGGCAGCGATGCTGCCCGCGGCGCCGGTACTCGTCCATGGAGTCAGCCGTGTGGGGTCGGAGGTCGTCAGGTGCCCGTACTCGAGTGCGCTGAGCCCGACGAAGACGCCGGTGTCGGTGCCCCTCAGCAGGTGTGCGGGCACTCCGGCGTGGTCGAGCGCCTCGCAGGTCACTTCGAGCAACAAGCGTTGCTGGGGGTCCATCGCCTCCGCTTCGCGTGGTGTGATACCGAAATAGTCGGCGTCGAACCCCTGGATGTCGTCGAGGAACCCGCCCCACCGCGTGGTGTGTTCTATCAGCGCCGTGACACCGGGCGCAGCGCCGGCGAAGCTTCTCCAGCGGCCTTCGGGCACCTGGCCCACAGCATCGGTGCCTGTGAGCAACTGTTCCCAGAAGTCATCAGGTCCGTAGACGGAGCCGGGCAAGCGGCAGCCGATGCCCACTAGGGCAATTGCTTCATCCTCGGAGCGGGAGACTGAGCTGCGGGACCTATCAGCGCCCTGGTCCGTTTCGGCCGGGCCGGCCGTGATCAGCGTGCTGACCACTTGCTCGATGGTGGGGTGCTCGAAGAGCAACGTCGCGGGTAGGGGCCGGTCGAGCATCTGCTGCAAGTGGCCGGTCAGTCCGACTGCGTCGCGAGATGCGAGCCCGTACTCCGCCAGCGGGCGAGTGTCGTCCAGGTCTTCCTGGGGGATGCCGCACATCTCTGAGACGAGTCGGCGCAGTTCGGTGCGCAGAACAACTGTGCCAGGTCTCGAACGGTCGGCAGTGGTTGAGGTGAAGGTCTGAGCGTCGTCTGCCAGCTCCTCGTGTCCGCCCGGCTCAGTCATGCGGTTTCGGTCTCCTCTGCTGCCTGCGTGGAGACGGCCCAAGCTCCTTGCAGGTAGCGCTCACGGCAGGCGGTGCGGGCAACTTTGCCGCTGGTGGTATGCGGTACGGTGCCGGGCTGGGCCAGGATGAAGTCATGAATGGCGACGGCGTGGTTCGTGGCAACTGCCGCGCGTACAGCGCGCGTGGCCTGCTCTACCAGGTCAGCACTGGGTTCGGCGAGATCACGGGCGTACTCGGCGACGACGACGAGGTGTTCTCCGTCGTCTGCGGCTACGGAGAACACCGCAGTGTGGTGACGGCGGATCGCCGAATGAGCCTTCTCGACTGTGTGTTCGATGTCCTGTGGGTAGTGATTGGTGCCATCGATGATTACGAGGTCTTTAATGCGGCCGGTGACATACAGCTGTTTGTCGTGCCAGAGCCCGAGATCGCCGGTGCGCAGCCAGGGGAGATTCTGCTCGTTGGGGCTGTCGCCCTGGAGGGTGGCGCCAAAGGTGTCTTCGCTCTGTTCCGGGCGTCTCCAGTAGCCGCGCCCGATATTGGGTCCGCGAAGCCAGATCTCGCCGACCTGGCCACCCTCCAGCCGCTTGCGGCTGTCCGGTTCGACGATGGCGATCTCTTGGTCGGTGGGCCGTCCGCATGCCACCAGGCGGGTCACGGCCCCTCCGTCTGCGCCTTCTACTACCAGAGCGGTGCCGTTCGCGAGGGCGTCCCGGTCGAAACAGGTGACTGTCGGTTCCTCTCCGGCGGGCGAGGCGGAAACGAACACGGTTGCCTCGGCCAGGCCGTAGGACGGACGCATGATTGTTCTGACCATGCCAACCGAGGCGAACGCTCCTTGGAAGCTGTGCAGTGTCCGCTCTGCAATGGGTTCACTGCCGTTAACCATGGCGGCGACCGAGCCCAGTGACAGCTCCTTGCGTTCAAGGTCCGAGATGCGGCGCACACAATAGTCGTAGGCGAAATTCGGAGCGGCCGTGAGGGCTCCACTGTGCTGGGTCAGCAGGCGCAGCCATCTGACAGGCTGCTGCACGAAGGCCAGGGGTTCCATCAGCACCGAGTGGATATGACCGACGACTGGCAGGACAATCGCCAGGACCAGTCCCATATCGTGGTAGAGGGGAAGCCACCCGACAGTGCAGTTGCGCCTTACCCGGATGTCGTAGGCCTCGAGGGCCTGATGAGCGTTGGCACAGACGTTGGCATGCGTGATCTCCACACCGGACGGCATACGCGTGGAGCCCGATGTGTACTGAAGGTAAGCACAGTCGTCGGGCTGAGGTTCGAACCAAGCGCCGTCAGTCGACGGCGCGTCCCGCACGTGCAGTTCCTGTTCGGTACTCACGCGCAAACGGGTGCCAATCGTGGCGCAGAAATTCTCCACCACCTCCCGGTGATCCGGACTGGTGATGGCGAGAACCGGGTCGGCGTCCATGAGTGCGGCAGCAAGCTTCTCCGCGTGGCCGGGCAAGGTCGGGAGGAACAAGGGCACGGCGATTGCGCCAATAGTTGTGGCTGCCAGAAAGCCGACAACATACTCCAGGCCCTGCGGTGCCATGATGGCCACACGGTCGCCTGGTGCTACAGCCTGGCGCAGCCCCGTCGCGGTCACACGCACGCGGGCCTCGAGTTGGCGCCATGTCAGGCTGGACGCGGCTCCGTTACGGTCGGTACTGAAGTCCACGAAGGTGAATGCCGTCTCGTTGGGCATGTGTGCCACGGCCCGAGCCAGATGATGGTTGATCGTTTCCCTCACGGTTGACAGCACTGGGTTACCAACCTTCGTTCCGCTGTGCAAAGAGTGGACTCTTCGACCATTAGGGCACTGGGGTGCCTGCAAGGTGTCATCGCCCCATCGCCGCCTTCATGCATATGATGATGGCACCACGTAAACACCCAAACACGTAGTCGTCTCAGGCTTCCGGCGACACGCCGAGGGCGGGTCAGCAGCCAGCGTTTTGGGGCAGCGAGGAAGAGCCCGCTCGAGGCGTGCCGAATGCCGCAATTGCAGTTCCTTCCGGGTTGTACTTGTTGCCTCGCCAGGTTTGCGTACGCAGGATGGGCAGGCTGCCCACCACTGAACCTCCAAGCTGTCCGAGGCAGGTGCCATGCGTCGACTGCGTGCCGTGGCCATCTTCATGGCTGTCCTAATCCCTTCATTTATGACAGCTCTGGACAACACCGTCGTCAATATTGCGTTGCCCCAAATTCGTGCCGAACTCGCCCTGACCGGAACGGATTTGAAATGGGTAGCGGCTGCGTACCCTCTGACGCTCGCCAGCATGCTCTTGCTGGGAGGGCACCTGGCCGACACCATCGGGCGGCGCGCGACGCTTCTGCTGGGCGTCGCTCTCTTCACTGTCTCCTCGATCGGATGCAGCACAGCGACTGGAGGAACTACGCTGATCGCCTTCCGCGGGCTGCAGGGCTCCGGGTCAGCGCTCATTCTTCCGTCCTCACTGGCCGTCCTGTCGCATGATCTCCCCCGCCGGGTACGTAACGCCGGCTTCAGTGCCATAACGGCTACCCTGGCCTCGGCGCTGGCCTGCGGACCGGTGATCTCGGGCGTTATGACGCAGCACCTGGGATGGTCATGGCTCTTCGCCATGAACACGCCGCTTGGGTTGATGAGTCTCCTCGTCGGTTCCGCCGCCGTGCCTCGCTCCAGTCGCCAGTCACACGTTCCGAGGAACCCTTTGACGACGGTTTCCCTTCGTGTCGTCGCACTGGCATGTTTCTCGTTGGCTGCCTCCGCCTACTGCCTGATCGAAGGTCCGGAGAACGGGTTCTCCAGCGTGCCTGTGACCATCTCGGGAATCATTGCCACAATTTCTGTGGTCGTTCTGTCGTGCGAGGTGGCGCTGGGTCGGAGCCCCGCGCTCCGGTTACTTTTCCGACAGAAACCCTTCACCGGAGGAATCATTACTCAGATGCTCTGGGGCCTAGGGGTGAGCGGCGTCTACTTCTTTACCTCACAATTTTTTCAGAACAGTCTGGGCCTTAGTCCAACGTCGGCCGGACTGTCTTTTACTCCAGTAGCCCTGTCGCTGCTCGTTACCGCACCATTCATCTCGCGCCTGGCGCGACGCTGGGGAAACGGCCCGATCTCTGCCACGGGTTTGCTTCTCGTGGGCCTGGGCCTGCTAATGGTGGCTCTGGGGAGTTCGGAAGACAGCCTTGTCCACATCCTGCCGGGCCTTTCAGCCATCGGTTGCGGTTCTGCTCTGGCCGTTCCCCTGACCACCCGAGCACTGGAATCGTCACCCAACCATCTATCCGGCATTGCCGCCGGCTTGTTCAGTGCCGTCCGCGAGGCATCCGGAGTCTTCGGCATCGCGTTCGTCGGAGCGGTCGTGACGTCCGTGCAGCAAGCCAAGGCCTCCGCAGGAGCAAACCCTGCCGACGCATTCCTCTCCGGCTACCAAGCCGGCCTCTATGTGGCGTCCGCGCTCGTCGCGGTAGGGCCACCAGTCGCACTGTGGGCTCTGCGTCGCCACCCGGGCACGGCAGACGACGCCCTGTCAATGGCGCGTATCGGCAATGAAAGCAGGCGGCGGTATCCGTCGGCAAAGGCGCAGCCACCACCCGAGTAACCCGTGGGTGCTCCGAGCTTGCTCAGGTCGCACAGTGTCCAATCGGGCAGCGGAATTCTTCGCGCACAACGGTGGCAGTTCCATGTACGTACTGCGGACAGCGGGACGCCCGATGGGTGGTCAGGTGAGTGAAAGGTGCCGCTGACCAGCCGGAATAAGCACGCCAAGGTGGCCTTTCGCCCGCCGGCCCAGGGCTTCGGCGTAGTCGGCTCACGTCCGCTTCCTGAGGGATGGCCAGGTCGGGCGGGGTCCGATGCAGAACAGGCGCGGACGCCCGTGATCATGGAGTTCTCTACGCTCTGTGATCCTGGGAAGCCCGTGCCGCCTTTGACCAACTCGGCCGCCACCCGAGAACTGCACCCGGGGAGATCCCCGACCTGCCGGAACGCCTCGCGCAGGTGCCCGACCCGCGTGATCCCCGCGGAGTACGGCATCCACATGTCACGGTGCCGACCCTGACCGCCTGCGCGGCCCTCGCCGGCGCGAGGCCGCAGCCGGCCGTGAGTGAATGCGTGGCCGACGCCCCGGCGGAACTCCTCCAGCGGCTCGGCATCCGCGTCGGCCCACTCTTCCCGAAACGCTCCTGGCCTGCGGAATCAACGATTCGCAGACTCCTGGCCAGGACCGACACGGACGCCTTGGACCGGGCCGCCGGAGCCTGGCTCGCCCACCGGCAGGAGGATGCGGGCGATTTGCGGGGACTGGCCGTCGACGAAAAGTCGCCGCGGGGCGCCGCCCGCGCAAAAGGCCGGAAGATCCATCTCCTGGCCGCCTGCGACCACGCCGACGGCCTGGTCCTCGCGCAGATGGCCGTCGGGGAGAAGACCAACGAGATCACGCGTTTCCAGCCCCTCCTGGCCGCACTGCCCGGCCTGCCCGGCACCGTCGTGACCGGCGACGCCATGCACACCCAGCACGGCCACGCCACCTGTCTGCGCGGGCGGGACGCCCACTACATGGTGATCGTGAAGCGCAACACGAAGAAGCTCCGCAAGCAGGTGAAGTCCCATCCCTGGAGACAGATCCCGCTCCAGGACCGGACGTACACGACCGGTCACGGACGCTCAGGGATCCGCAGGCTGAAGGTCCGCACGGTCAACAACCCGCTCTTCCTTGGTGCCGGCCAGGCCCTCCGGATCGCCGGCCGCCGTGTCCGCCGCACGACGGGGAAGCTCAGTCTCAAGACCGTCTACGCGGTCACCCGCCCGGCTCGCCCAACTGGTCCGCGGGCACTGGACGGTCGAGGCCCTGCACCACGTCAGAGACGTCACCTTCACCGAGGATGTCTCTCAGTTGCGGACCGGGAACGCACCCAGGGCGATGGCGACCTGCAGAAGCCTCGCGATCGGAGCCCTCCGCCTCGCCGGCGTCCGTAACATCGCCGCAGGCCTCCGACAGACAGCCCGGGACCAAACCCGCACCCTCGCCCTTCTCGGCCTCACATGATCAAAAAGAACGAGGCCCGACTACGCCGAAGCCCTGCCCGCCGGCTGAACCACCCTGCACGTGAGGAAGCACACCGGGTCCTCTCCGTGCATCCGTCGATCCGTCCACGGGCGGTGATCATGTCGCAGGGGCAGGGCCGCTGCCCAGCGCTGAGCTGTGACCCGGGGCCCACCCGACACGGCACCAGGGCCGGCGGCCTGCTCCACGCCGGGCACCGGCAACCCGATGGGCCGCCGGCCTCCGCCCCGCCTCCTCAAGGCCCTGCGCGAGCAGGGACCGGAGTAGGTCCTGCGGACGGGACGCCCGCCGAGTGGACCGGGTCGACTACCCGCACAAGCACCGCCACGGCGTGAACGTACAGGCCGTGACCGACCCCACCGGGCATGTGCTGTGGATCTCGCCGGCCGCGCCTGCACGAGCGCCGGACCCTGGGCCACCACCGGGCGCAGACGCCCACCCCACGGGCAGCTCACCCGCACCATGACCAACAGCTCAGAGGGCAGGTGCAACCGCACGCGGCTCAATGCGTGCACGTCAACGTTGTACCAAAAGGCATAATATTGTATGTCTCACTCCGGTTCGCGTTACCTTGAGCAGGTATCCGCCGTTCAATGGGATGCCGAGCCGCACAACAAGTACCGGCTCATCAGCTTGCAAGGGGTTATGCATGTCACGCTTCACGAAGACGCTCGCTGCCACTGCCGTTACCGGAGTTGCTCTCATCGGTGGCGCCGGGATGGCCGCAGCCGATGCCGGCGCCGGGGCGGCCGCCGTGGGCTCCCCCGGTTTCCTTTCGGGTAACGTCCTCCAGCACCCGGTCCATGCCCCGCACAACGTGTGTGGCAACACCAGCAACACGCCGGGTGCTCTCAACCCCACCTTCGGCAACGCCTGTGTCAACGACTAGGACCAGTACGTAAACCAGCTAGTCTGGCCAGTTGCCCATGGCCGGGAACACACGCCACCGCGTCGGCTCCCGGCCCATGGCAACTGGTCCTGCTCGCACGTAGTACTCAGGGAGCTTTTCATAGTGGCCCACCGGCGGGGCGGGCAGCACCGCACGAGGCACCCGTGCCGTTGAGCGAGGGGTTCGAAGTCCCAGCCCATCAGCGCAGGTGCCTTCTTGGTTCCCCATCCTGCCGCAGTCGACCTGCTCGTCGTCACCCGGGAGGGCGACCGTTGCTGCAAACTCCCGCCGCATCAACGTGCGCTGGCGGGGCCGGTGTACCTGCGCAAGCACGACACCCTGACCCGGATTGCCGCCGGCTTCGGGATCTCCGTCGGCACCGCCCGTGCCTGCTCCACCGCGGTCATCGGCTCCTCGCCGACCGGGCACTCCGGCCTCCTCAAGGCCCTGCGCGAGCACGGCCCGGAGTACGTCCTGCGGACGGAATGCCCGCCGAGCGGCCGGGTCGGCGACGGACGGCCGGCTACCCGCACAAGCACGGCCACCCCGTCAGCAGGCGGTGACCGACTCCGAGCTCAAGACCTCTGCGAAGGCCGAGCGCCAGTCCGACCCGCCGGCTGACCGGCAAGCCCCCGCCCGCGGCCCAGAAACCCGGGGAACCCGACCACCACGCCGGGACTCCGACCTGCCCGAGCACCGAAACCACGCCGGCCACCCGACACTTGGTCGAACACCGTGATGTGGTCGCTCGCGGTGTTGGCACCGGTGTTTCCAGGACGCAGCCGGCCCGGCAGTGCCTGGCCGGTGCCGGGCGGGAGCACAGCAGTGGGCGGGAGCCGAAGCCGCCTTGGCAGGCGGGTGCGTCCTGCCCCTTCTCAAGCTGCCATCATTGCTGGGTACTCGCTGCCGCAGTGCGCAAGAGACGGTGCCGACTGGCGTGTTTTGCGCCGGGCCGCGTCGATGTCGGCGGCGTACGCCGGTGGTACGCGAGCGCGCCGCGAAGCGTGCTCAACCATCCACGTACTGTGACTGGCACCTTGTCAGAAACAGGTCTGTGTGGGGTACTTGAAACAGCGAACCGGTGGGCCGCCCATCCCACAACCGGGGATCATGGTATAGGGCGGCGTCGCCGGGCATTTTCTTTGTGCGCCCACGAAGGAACTCCGTTGACCGGCGGCACGATTCAGCTGTCCGTCCTCCCGTGAGGGTCTTCCGCGACCGGTGGCCCAGAGGTCCCCAGGTTCTGCTGTGTCCTCTGTCCCTGTCCTGTCAGCGAGGAGCCCCTCCATGCCTATTTCTCCGAACCAGGGATCCACCGGCGGTGGCACGCTGGTGACCATCACCGGTACGAACCTGTCCGGCACCACCGCCGTCACCTTCGGCACCAAGCCGGCCACCGCCGTCACCAACGTTTCGCCGACCCAGGTCACGGCCGTATCACCCTCGGGCGCCGGCAGCGTCGGAGTGACCGTGACCACCGGGGGTGGCACGAGCAACCCGATTCCGTTCTTCTACGTCGGAGCCCCGTTCAAGTCCTCGCTCGGGCCGACATCAGGCCCCCTGGCGGGCGGCAACACGGCCACGATCAACGGTGTGGGGCTGTCGACAGCCACCAGTGTGTCGTTCGGCGCCAACACCGCCACGCCGACGGTCGTCTCCGACACCCAACTCACCGTCGCTGTGCCGGCGGGTGCGGCAGCGGGCCCCGTCGGAGTGAGCGTGACCACCGCGGGCGGAACGAACAACGGCCTGTCCTACACCTACGTGGACGTCCCCGCAGTGACCGCTGTGACGCCCACCTCCGGACCGACATCCGGCGGTACCGGGGTCACCATCACCGGCACCGACCTCGGCACCACCGAGTCGGTCACCTTCGACGGCACTCCCGCACCGTTCGCCGTGGTGAACTCCACCACGGTCTCGGCGGTAACCCCGCCCGGCACCGCCGGTGCGGTCGATGTGGTGGTGACCAACCCGGCCGGTTCCGACACGGCCGCCGGCGCGTTCACCTACATCGCGGGTCCCGGTATCTGACCGTCGGCCCCACTGCCGCCCGGTCCTGACCGGGCGGCAGGCGGCCTTGACCACTGCTCCCGAGCGGTGGCCAAGGCCCCTTTCCGTCCGGCCGCCTGATCGATGGTGGGCGGACGGCTTTCGTCCGACGCGCCGTAACCACGACGGTTCATCCCGGCCCGGCCGGACATCCGTATCACCCCGGGCTCCGCCCAGGCTGCCATAGGAGCGCCCTCATGCCGCCCACGATCAGCACCATCAGCCCCACGCAAGGGCCCACCACCGGGGGAACCACCGTCACTCTCACCGGCACGGGGATGACCGGGGCTACCGCCGTACGGTTCGGCAGCACCAACGCGACGTCCTTCACCATCAACTCGGCCACCCAGATCGTCGCTGTGAGCCCGCCCCGCGCGGCGGGTGCGGCGGCGGTGACCGTCGTCCATCCGACCGGCAACAGCAACTCGGTGACATTCACCTATGTCGTGGCGCAGGTGCCGGTGGTCACGAACGTGGTGCCCAGCAGCGGCCCGACGTCCGGCGGCACCGGTGTCACCCTCACGGGAACCGGGTTCACCGGGGCCACAACGGTCACCTTCGCCGGGGTCCCGGCGACTTCGGTCGTGGTGAACTCGGCAAACCAGATCACTGCTGTGACACCCGCCGGGAGTACCGGGGCCGCAGCGGTGACCGTCACGACACCGGGGGGCACCAGCGCCCCGGACGCCTTCTTCTACTACGCCGCGCCTCCCGCCCTCGACAGCGCCGGCCCCGCCCAGGGCCCGACAGCCGGTGGAGTGGTGGTCACACTGACCGGGAGCAATCTGCTCAATGCCAGTGCCGTACTGTTCGGCAGCACCAACGCCGCCTCCTTCACCGTGGTGTCGGCGACACAGATCACGGCCACCGCCCCGGCAGGGACGGGGAGTTCACCGATCACAGTGATCACCCCGGGCGGCACGAGCAACCCCGTCGCCTTCACTTACGTCGCCACGCCGACCCTGACCGCACTGGCACCCACGAACGGTCCGACGTCCGCAGGCACCGTGGTCACCCTCACCGGCACAAACCTGGCCACCGCCTCGGCCGTCACCTTCGGCGGAACGGCCGTGCCCTTCACCGTCGCGTCGGACACACAGATCACCGCGATCGTGCCCTCGGGCCCCGCCGGCCCGGTCGCCGTAAGCGTCACCACGGCGGGCGGCAGCAGCCCCGGGCCGACCTACACCCGGGTGGCCGCGCCCGGCATCTGACACGCGGGCGGCGGGGCAGGGAGCCGACGTAAAAACACCTCGTACCACCCCTCGTGTCGCACGGCTGTTCGGCTGCCCGGCGGCTGGTTCTGTGCTGCTGACCCAACCAGGCTACTTGTGGGCGCGGCCTACCTGCACAGTAAAAGGGCCGCCATAGCGTGAAGCTCCACGGTGCTCGCGATCCGCAGGCCGTTCGACAGAACAAGGAGCCGAACCGGTGAGAATCACACCACGCAGAGCGAGACTGGTCGTCGCCACAGTACTGGCCGCCGTACTGGGGGTGGCCTCGCCCGCCTGGGCCGTGCCGTCCGGCACCACAGTGACGGCCACCCCGCAGTCCGGCGAGGCAGGCACTCCGGTGCAGCTGGCGGCAACGGTCGACTGCCCAGCGGATCCCACCGGCGGGCTCGGCGTGACGTTCTTCGACGGCGGCGACCTGCTCGACACTGTGCCCGTGAACGCCAACGGCCAGGCCGGATACACCGCTACGTTCACCACCGCCGGCTCGCACACCGTCACCGCCGCCTACAACGGCAACGCGCAGTGCGACGCCTCCAGCAGCACCACGACCGTCCAGGTCACCTCGGCTCCGAAGCCGCCCGCTCCGACCCCCGGCTTCTGCCTTCTCGCCTGTGGTGGCCTGATCAACTTCTCCGTGGGCGACATCAACAACACCATCGACATCTCCAAGCACTAGTCAAGACGTGTCCCGTAACTGCCGGCCAGAGGCGGGATGATCTCGGTGTGGCTGGTGTGATCACGGTGCCGCATCCCGCCCAGGCGCCCCCGCTGCAGATCGTGATCGACCGCACCGGTTCGACCAGATGCGCACGAGTGGAACGGTCGTTCCAGTTGGACTCAGTCGAATCCACCAGCACGAGCAACGCCGATGCCGTCCGCCCTACCTCCGGGTCTTCAAGACGCTCGAGGTAACAGAGTTCAAGGAACTCCTAGGCTCGAGGACGTACTCGTGCCTGTGAGATCCAGCACCGTTCATCACCCTCGTCACCAGACCCGATCTCAAGCCGGCCACGACCGGCGGCGACAGGGCTCGAGCGTTCTCGGCTGACGAGACGTCACGCTGGTCCGTCAGTGGGCACGTTGTCCGGCTTGTCGGAGTGGTGAAAACAGAGCACGACCCCCGATGATCAAGGTGTCCAAGCCGCTGATCACACAAGGCCGTGCCGCATGCCCTCTTCCCCGGTACCCGTCCTCGCGCCACCTCGACCCGGTGTCTCTCCCCGAACTGTCCGCCGATCGAGACCGCTGTGTCACGCTTGCCGGCCTCCTGGACCGGCTGCCCGATCCGCGCAGGCGACAGGGCCGGCGCTACCGGCTCGGGGCTCCTCACGCTCTGCGGCGCCGCGGTCCCGGCCGGAGCGGTCACACTCGCCGCGATCACCCGCTTCACCACCGGCCTCGGCCCCGACCTGCGGCGGCGTACCGGCCTGACTCGCGGTACACCCCGCTCCTGCACCTGGACGGCAAGACCCTGCGCGGCTCACGCACCGCCACCAGGACCGCAGTCCATCCGGTCGCCGCACTCGTCCACGGCGAGCGGGCCGTCCTCGCCCAGCGCCAGATCGCCTCCAAAGCAACGAAATCACCGCCTTCCGCCCCCTGCTCGAGTCCCTCGGCCTCCGGGACACGGTGGGAGAAACAGGCCCACTGCGTGGCGGTCGTAAAAGGCAACCACCCCACACTCCAAGCCCAGTTGACCGAACCCGTGAGCACGGCCACGGCCGTGACAAGATCCGCCGGCTCAAGGGCGGCAACCGTCAGCACACTGCTGTTCCCCTACGCCGGCCAAGCCCCGCAGATCGTCCGCCGCCGCCGTGGCCTGCGCGCACCGGCAAGGTCAGCGTCGAGCGCGTCCACGCGGTCACCGATCTGACCATGCACCAGGCCCACCGCATCCCAGCTCGCCCAATACGGACGCGGCCACGGGGAGATCGAGGCCCTGCACAACGTCAGGGACACCACGCTCGCCGAGGACGCCTCAAAGATCCACACCGGGAACGCACCCCGAGCGATGGCCACCTTCCGCAACCTCGCGATCGGCCTCGCCCACCCCGTCGGCCGGCGCAACCAGGCCACCGAGCCGATCACTCCAGGTCACACCCCAACCGCACACCCGACCTCATCACGCCCAACATCCGAGAACGCCCTCGCCTTGCCGGCGGCAAGCCACTCAAGCACAAAAATCACTGCCTACAGCTGATCAGGGACTACTTGACGGGGCTCCGGCACAGAAGAACGGCACTGGGTTACTGCTCCTGCCCGGGGCGGCCACCGTGACTTTGACAGCACCGGCTCCCGACGGAGCCACCGCCGTGACCCGGGCCGGGGAAACGTCTGTGATGCTGGTGGCCGGCCTGCTGCCGAACCGGACCGCGCCGCTGCCAGTCAGGCTGGTTCCAGTGAGCGTCATGAGGGTCACCCAGGTGCCACCGCCAATCGAACCCTGATCCGGGAGAATGGATGCTGAAGCTCCCCACCGAACGGAAACGGGTGGGTACCGGTGGCGAACCGGCCACGTTACGGGAAAGAGCATTCCGTGTGAGTCGCGGAGGGCGAATGACAAACCACCGGGGTGACCTCAAAGCCCGTATCGGCGGAGCGAGTGACCACTCTTGAAGTCACCGTATAACCAACGGGGACAGAGAAAAGAGGAGATCGCCAACCGTTCGTATTACCACGATCTCCCCGGTGCGGAGCGGGCCCCCCGATTCGGTACCCAAAACGAGCCATACGGGCGGGTAACAAAAGTTACCTCGCAGATCACCCGGACGGCGCAGCGCGCAACGGGAGCCGGGCAGCCCGAGAGCCTTACCGGCGCAGCGCCCTCCGACCGTTCGGTGCCGATGCCGCTCTGCGAGGCGGTAGCCAGGAGGGAGGTGATCAGCTTCCGCATGCCTGCGTGCCCGCTTGCACGGCTGCGCGGGCGCCTCGCAGTCCGTGCCGGACAGTGGTTCTTGCATTTCTCCTGGGCGAATTGCGGCCACAACTGCCAGGCCGGCAGTCCGACCTGGTTGTTCTGTCCGAAAAGGTTGTGGACGGGTGAGGGCCTTCCGGGTCCGGTGCGGATTGCGACGTCTGCACCGGTCGGAAGGCCCTGTGCCTCACCGTAATGTGCCTCTGGCCGAGACGGGCGCCTGCGCCCGGCCCGTTGCGTTGTCGAGGGCGGTCGGCCGCTTCGCCGGGCCGCCGAACACTTCCAGGTCTCACCGGCTGCCGCCCAGCGGCGAGCCGG
>DATCWZ010000281.1:0-3824 GCA_036566065.1 Streptomyces sp.
GCTCAGCACCGCCACGGCCTGCGGTCCCACGGACGGCGACGCACCGGCCAAGCCCGGCAGCCACGCACCGGCCTCCGGAACCCCCGCCTCCGCGTCGCCGCCGGGCACCTCCCGTACGCCATCGGCCCCCGCCGACTGGCCCGCCCTCGCCCACAGCATCGACGGCCGCCTCATCCGCCCGGGCGACAGTGCGTATCCGACGGCCCGTCAGCTCTACAACACCCGGTTCGACGGCCTGAAGCCCGCGGCCGTCGCGTATGTGAAACACGACGACGACATACGCGAGTGCCTGGCCTTCGCCCGCGCGACGGGCACACCGACCGCGATACGCAGCGGCGGCCACTCCTACGGGGGCTGGTCCAGCGGCACCGGCCGCCTGGTCATCGACGTCTCCGCGCTCACCCGCGTCGACCGGGACGGTGCCGGCGCCGTCATCGGCGCGGGTGCCCGGCTCTCCGATGTCTACCGGGGCCTCGCGAAGCACGGCCTGACCGTCCCCGCCGGGTCCTGTCCCACGGTCGGCATCTCCGGCCTGACCCTCGGCGGCGGCCACGGCGTCGCGTCTCGCGCGTATGGCCTGACCTGCGACAACCTCACCGCTGCCACGCTCGTCACCGCCGACGGGAAGACCGTGACCGCCGACGCGTCCCAGCACCAGGACCTCTTCTGGGCGCTGCGCGGCGCGGGCAACGGCAACTTCGGTGTCGTCACCGAGCTCCGCTTCCGTACCCACCCGGCGCCGCGGACCGTGACCGCGTATCTGACCTGGCCCTGGTCACGTGCCCGTGCCGTCCTCGCCGCCTGGCAGGACTGGGGCCCCGACCAGCCCGACGAGATCTGGTCGGCGGCCCATCTCGACGCCGGGCCGGGCGGCGTGGACCCGACCGTCTCGGTGACGGCTTTCACGCTCGGTACGTACGGGGACTTGCAGAACGCCGTGGACCGCCTCGCCGACCGGGTCGGCTCCCCAGCCTCCTCCGTGGCGCTGCGGCGCCGGAGCTATGAGGAGGCGATGCTCGTGTACGCGGGCTGCTCGGGCATCACGGACGCGCAGTGCCATCTGCCGGGGCAGACGCCGGGCCGCGACAAGCAGGGCGCCCTCCGGCGCGAGACGTACGCCGGGGCCTCCGACTTCTACGACCACCCGCTTCCGGCCGCCGGTCTGCGCGCCCTGCTCGACCGGACGGAGGCGTTCACCCGGCTGAGTACGGCGGAGGGCGGTGCCGGTTCCATCGCGCTCACCGCGCTCGGCGGGGCGGTCAACCGGGTCGCCCCGGAGGCGACGGCGTTCGTCCACCGGCGCTCGCGGGTCCTGGTCCAGTACATCGGCGCCTGGCGCGCGGGCACGTCGGGCACGGCGCGGCAGGAGTGGCTGAAAACCACCCATGGGGCACTGCGGCGGTACGCGTCCGGGGCGGCCTACCAGAATTACGCCGACCCGGACCTGGCCGACTGGCGCACGGCGTACTACGGGTCGGCGGCGGACCGGCTGACGCGCCTGAAGAAGCAGTACGACCCTGGCAGCCTGTTCACGTACCCGCAGGGCCTCTGAACTCGTACCGCCGCGGATACGGAAGCGCCGCCACCACCCTTCTCGGGCGGTGGCGGCAATCGCGTCTGTGCTGTGCGCGCTGCCTACGCGGCGAGGTCCTTCTCGCCGGACTCACCGCGACCGCGGCGGGACCGGGGGCGCGGCTCGGGAATCCCGCGCGACTCGTCCCCGTCGTCGGCCGGGCCGGTGACCGCGTTGCGCGAGCGTACGAGCCGTCCCATGGAGCCGCTACGGGCCACCGCGGCGACCGCCGGGGTCAGCAGCGCCATCGCGAGGGGCGCGAGCAGCAGCGCCACGGCCGTACCGAGGGCGAAGCCGCCGATCACATCGGTCGGATAGTGCACGCCCATGTACACCCGGCAGAAGCCCTCGAACAGCGCGAGCACGATCGCCGCGAACCCGAACTTCCGGTTGGCGATGAAGAGCCCGACGGCGAGGGCCATCGCCATCGTGGCGTGGTCGCTGACGAACGAGAAGTCGTCCTTGCCCGACACCAGGACATCCAGTCCCTGGTGATCATTGAACGGACGCGGGCGCTCCACGAAACCGCGGATCGGGATGTTGACGAGCAGCGCGATCCCCGCGGCGAGCGGCGCCCAGACGAGACCGGTGACAGCCGTCACAGAATCCTCGGCCGTCCCGCGCCGGCGCACGCTCCACCAGCACCACACGACCACCAGGACCATGCCGAGCATGATCCCGTACTCACCGATGAACTCCATGACCCGGTCGAACCAGGTGGGAGCGGCCTTCGCCAGCCCATTGATGTCGTAAAGCAGGCTGACGTCGGGGTTCGACCCATCGAGTGCGAGTCCAGCCATCTGCTGCGGCCCCTTGCCTTGTCTGCTGCTGCGGTGCACAGCCCTGTGCGCCGCGTGGTCGGACCCCCGTGTTTCGGTACGACTCGGTACTGCGGGAATGCGTTACGTATGACTGTCCGGCCAGGGCCGCATGGTCAGTGCGCATGCTGTTCCAGTCCAGGGAACGGCTTGCCGGCCGCGTACGTTCCGGTCTCCACCGAATGATCACCATGACGTTATCGAAGAGAGACTCGTTCCCGCAGCTCAGGGCCCAGGCTTCACGCTGAGTTTTGGCCGGAACCGACTGCCCGTCAGGCCTGCGGGGGCAGGTCCGTCGGAAGGGCCGCCGCCCCGTCCTTGGTGACTCTTGTCGCGCCAAAATAGTCAGGTGTATCGATCTTGTCGAACCGGATCACTGCACCGGTGTACGGCGCGTTGATCATGTAACCGCCTCCGACGTAGAGCCCCACGTGCCGGATGGCACGCGAGTTGGTCAGGTCGTCCGAGAAGAAGACCAGGTCACCGGGGAGCAGCTCGTCCCGCGAGGGGTGCGGCCCGGCGTTGTACTGATCGTTCGCTACCCGGGGCAGCTCGATACCGACCGTACGGTACGCCGCCTGGGTGAGCCCGGAACAGTCGAACCGTCCTTGCTGGTCGGCCGTACCGTTACCGCCCCAGAGGTAGGGCGTGCCGAGCTTCTCCTGCGCGAAGTAGATCGCCCCGGCCGCCTGCTGGGACGGCGCGACCCGGCCCACGGGCCGGGCGAAACTCTTCTCCAACGACCGGATGATCTTGACATAGTTCTGCGTCTCGCTGATCGCGGGGACCCCGCCCGCCTTGATCACCCGGTACGCCCCGGCGTTGTAGGCGGCCAGCATGTTGTTGGTCGTGTCGCCCGGGACCTTCCTGACGTACCCGGCGAGCTCGCAGTCGTACGAGGCGGCGGACGGGATCGCGTCGGCCGGATCCCATACGTCCCGGTCCCCGTCCTTGTCCCCGTCTATCCCGTGCGAGGCCCAGGTGCCGGGGATGAACTGGGCGATGCCCTGCGCGGCGGCCGGGCTCTGGGCGCGCGGGTTCCACCCGCTCTCCTGGTAGAGCTGCGCGGCCAGGAGGGCCGGGTTGATGGCGGGGCAGAGGTTGCCCCACTTCTCGACGAGGGGCTGGTACAGCGCGGGCACGGCACCCTTGGCCAGCCCGACGGCACCACCGGCCCCGGCGATGCCGGCGGCGGCGGAGTACGTACCGACGACGAGCAGCGCCACGAAGCCGAGGCACAGCCCGATGCCGCCGCCGATGACCACCCAGTATTTCCGCACGCCTCAACCATCCCCCATTCGGGCGGGGTTCACCGCGCGATTCGCTGGTGTGTACGGGTGGTTGGAGGCATGAGGGGGCGTCAGGGGGCGGCCGCGGGGGCGGTCAGGGGGCTCCAGCGGACCAGAAGTCGGACCGGACGTTGGGACGGGGGA
>DATCWZ010000648.1:0-4168 GCA_036566065.1 Streptomyces sp.
GAGCGTCGTCGTCGGAGTCCGCGGAGTCCGCGGTGTCCCCGGCCTCGGCGGACTCCTCGGCCGCGGCGGACTCCTCGGCGGGCGTGCCCGCGTCGGCAGCTTCGGCCCTGTCCGGCTGCACGGAATCCGCCGCCTCGACGATCCCGTGCTCGTCCTCGGCGGACTCGACGGCGCTCGCCGCGGTATCGGCGTCGTCGTTCAGGTTCGGGTCAGACACGATGGCTGCTTCTTCCTGGCTACATATGGGTGGAACATGCGCAAGGGCGCCGGCGGGGCGCCCTTCGCGGGATCAGCCGAAGACGTACTTGATGACCCGCGCGAATCCGAAGTCGAACAGTGTCGTGAGGCCGATCATGATGACCACGAACACGATCACAACGGAGGTGTACGTCGAGAGTTCGTTGCGCGTCGGCCAGACGACCTTGCGCAGCTCGGCGATGATCTGGCGGTAGAACACCGCAAGACGGCCCATGGGGCCCTTCTTGCCGCGCTTACCGCCCTTCCGGGTCTTCTTCTTCGACTCGGGGATCTCATCCTCAGCATCAGGCATGTCGATGGAGCCCACGGCGTCCGTCACGCTACTCACCTGATTCCGGGTCGTGGCCGTGCCGCGCCCGGTGGAGCCGCACGGCGGTGTAGAGAAGTACGTACATGCGCACACATCCTGGCGGAGGATTGTGTAGCAGGGCCGGAGGGACTTGAACCCCCAACCGCTGGTTTTGGAGACCAGTGCTCTACCAATTGAGCTACGACCCTTTGTGGATTCCCCCAACCTACCGCATCCTGCCCGGTGCCCCGGTGCTAAAACGGTCCGGCTGGTGAAGACCAACGACAGGTGAGTGTACGTGTTCCGCGGCGTCGCGTCGAACAGACAACTCCGACCGCACCTGTCCGGATGCTGTCCGAGTGGTGTCCGGTCCATGAAACCGCTGTGCCGACGGCATCCGGGGTCTGCGAGCATGGGCGGCATGAGCGCTGCAACTTCTCCGTCTTCTCCGTCCGAGCGCCGGGTCTCGGCCCGCGTCGGTGCGATCTCCGAGTCCGCCACCCTGGCCGTCGACGCCAAGGCCAAGGCCCTCAAGGCCGCCGGTCGCCCCGTGATCGGCTTCGGCGCCGGTGAGCCCGACTTCCCGACCCCCGACTACATCGTCGCCGCCGCGGTCGAGGCCTGCCGCAACCCGAGGTACCACCACTACACCCCGGCCGGCGGGCTCCCCGAGCTCAAGGCCGCCATCGCGGAGAAGACACTGCGCGACTCCGGGTACGAGGTCGAGCCCGCCCAGGTCCTGGTGACCAACGGCGGCAAGCAGGCCATCTACGAGGCATTCGCCGCGATCCTCGACCCGGGCGACGAGGTCATCGTCCCGGCCCCGTACTGGACCACCTACCCCGAGTCCATCCGTCTCGCCGGCGGCGTCCCGGTCCCTGTCGTGGCCGACGAGACCACCGGGTACCGCGTCTCCGTCGAGCAGCTCGAAGCGGCCCGTACCGAGCGCACCAAGGTCGTCCTGTTCGTCTCGCCGTCCAACCCGACGGGCGCCGTCTACGGCAGGGCCGATGCCGAGGCGATCGGCCGCTGGGCCGTCGAGCACGGCCTGTGGGTCCTGACCGACGAGATCTACGAGCACCTGGTCTACGGCGACGCGCGGTTCACCTCGCTGCCGACGATCGTGCCCGAGCTGCGCGACAAGTGCATCGTGGTCAACGGCGTCGCCAAGACGTACGCCATGACCGGCTGGCGGGTGGGCTGGCTCATCGGCCCGAAGGACGTCGTCAAGGCCGCGACCAACCTGCAGTCGCACGCCACCTCCAACGTCAGCAACATCGCCCAGGTCGCCGCGCTCGCCGCGGTCTCCGGGCCGCTGGACGCGGTCGCCGAGATGCGTGTCGCCTTCGACCGGCGCCGCCGCACCATCGTCCGGATGCTCAATGAGATCGACGGCGTGGTGTGCCCCGAGCCCGAAGGCGCGTTCTACGCCTACCCGTCCGTCAAGGCCCTGCTCGGCAAGGAGATCCGCGGCAGGCGCCCGGCCAACTCGGTGGAGCTCGCCGCCCTCATCCTGGAGGAGGCCGAGGTCGCCGTCGTACCGGGTGAGGCGTTCGGCACACCGGGCTATCTGCGGCTGTCCTACGCCCTGGGTGACGAGGACCTCGCCGAGGGCGTCTCCCGGATCCAGAAGCTGCTGGGTGAGGCCCGCGACTGACCGTCGCCGCTCCCGCGCACAGTGGTCCCCCGGCTCTGGCCCGGGGGGCCACTTTTTTGTTCGACGACCAACTCACGGGGGAATCCGGCTACCGCACCGGCCCGCGGGTGCGGCAAGATCCTTGGATGGAGCGCGACGTACGGCTGTTGCCCAAGGCCCATCTGCACCTGCATTTCACCGGATCGATGCGGCCCACCACCCTGCTCGAACTCGCCGACAAGTACGGCGTGCGCCTGCCCGAGGCACTGACCAGCGGGGAGCCACCCAGACTGCGCGCCACCGACGAGCGCGGCTGGTTCCGCTTCCAGCGGCTGTACGACATCGCCAGGTCCTGCCTCCGCTCACCGCAGGACATCCACCGGCTGGTGCGCGAGTCCGCCGAGGAGGACGTCGCCGACGGTTCGGGCTGGCTGGAGATCCAGGTCGACCCCACCTCGTACGCGCCGATGCTCGGCGGGCTGATTCCGGCCATCGAGATCATCCTGGACGCCGTGGACAGCGCGGCCCGGGACACCGGGCTCGGCATCCGCGTGGTGATCGCCGCGAACCGGATGAAGCATCCGCTGGACGCCAGGACGCTGGCCCGGCTCGCCGTGCGCTACGCCGACCGGGGTGTCGTCGGCTTCGGGCTCTCCAACGACGAACGCCGAGGCATGGCCCGCGACTTCGACCGCGCGTTCGCCATCGCGCGCGACGGCGGGCTGCTCGCCGCGCCGCACGGCGGCGAGCTGTCGGGCCCTGCCAGCGTCCGGGACTGCCTGGACGACCTGGACGCCTCCCGCATCGGGCACGGCGTGCGGGCCGCCGAGGACCCCAGGCTGCTGCGCAGGCTCGCCGAGCGCGGTGTCACCTGCGAGGTGTGCCCGTCGTCCAATGTCGCGCTCGGGGTCTACGAGAAGCCCGCCGACGTGCCGCTGCGCACCCTGTTCAACGCCGGGGTGCCGATGGCGCTGGGCGCGGACGACCCGCTGCTCTTCGGCTCCCGGCTCGCCGCGCAGTACGACCTCGCACGCCGTCATCACGGCTTCAGCGACGATGAGCTGGCCGAGTTGGCACGGCAGTCCGTACGAGGGTCGGCCGCGCCCGTCGGCGTACGCGAGAAGCTGCTCGCCGGGATCGACGACTGGCTCGCCGGTTGACGCAGCTCGCAGGATTGGGCTCTACAGGCTGACGCCGACCGTCACCGGCTCGTTGACCAGCGTCACCCCGAAGGCGTCCCGCACCCCGGCGACCACGTCGCGGGCCAGGGCCAGCAGGTCCTCGGTGGTCGCCCCGCCCCGGTTGGTGAGGGCGAGGGTGTGCTTGGTGGAGATACGGGCCGCGCCGGTGCCGTATCCCTTGGTGAAGCCCGCCCTGTCGATGAGCCAGGCCGCCGAGGTCTTGACGCGGCCGTCGCCCGCGGGGAAGGCGGGGGGCGCCACGTCCTCGCCGAGGCGTTCCCTGACGCGTACGAGGAACGCGTCGTACGCAGCGGCGTCGAGGATCGGGTTGGTGAAGAAGGACCCTGCCGACCAGGTGTCGTGGTCCTCCGGGTCAAGCACCATGCCCTTGCCGGCGCGCAGCCGCAGGACGGTTTCGCGGGCGGCCGACGCGGGAACGCGCTCGCCCTGCTCGACGCCCATGGCGCGCGCCGTCTCGGCGTATCTGAGGGGCGCGGAAAGCCCGCCCGCCTCTTCCAGTTCGAAGCGGACACGGAGGACTACAAAGCGGTCGGGTTCGGCCTTGAAGCGACTGTGCCGGTACGAGAACGCGCAGTCGGCATTCGAGAGGGTGACCGTTTCACCGGTGCGCCGGTCATAGGCGATGACCCCGGTGATGGTGGAGGACACCTCCTGGCCGTAGGCGCCGACGTTCTGGATGGGCGTCGCCCCGGCCGAGCCCGGCACCCCCGACAGGCACTCGATCCCCGACAGCCCCTCCGCCACACAGCGCGCGACGACGTCATCCCAGGTGTGGCCCGCCTC
>DATCWZ010000631.1:0-3580 GCA_036566065.1 Streptomyces sp.
ATCCGCTACAAAAAACATGCCGCTGACCTGCGATGTAGCGGCGTAGCGGATGTAGCGGACCCCAGAGAAGGGGGCCGAGCCCCCGCCAAGGAGAGGCCGAATGGCAACTGCCATCACGAAGACGCTCCGCGCAGGACTACCCGACCGATACCTGACCCCGGACGACATCGCCGCGCTGCTTTCCGTGCCGCTGGAAACCGTCTACGCCTGGCGTAAGAAGCGCACCGGTCCGCCCGGATTCCGCATCGGCAAACACCTGCGCTACGACCCCGAAGCCGTCCGCGCCTGGATCGGCAGTCGCATCGAAGCCGACGCCGCCTGACGTAACCCCCACCACCAGCAGGGGCACGACCCACACGGTCGTGCCCCTGCTTCATGCCGCACAGGAGCTCCAATTGGCAGGCCACATCCAAGACCGCTGGTACAAGACCGAATCCGTCAACGGCAAGAGCACCCGCGTGAAGACCGACCGCTATGGATCCGGCATGCGCTACCGAGCCCGCTACGTCGGCCCAGACGGCACCGAAAAGTCCAAGTCATTCCCTGACCGGCAAAAGCGCCTCGCAGAACAGTGGCTGACAGCGACAGCGGCCGACATGTCGCGTGGGGAGTACATCGACCCGCGAGCAGCACGAATCACCTTTCAGCAGTTCGCAGAGAAGTGGGTAGCAACGCATACCACCGAGATCAACAGTCGTGAGGCTGCTGAGCGACGGCTGAGGCTGCACGCGTACCCGTACATCGGAACGAGGCCGCTCCCGTCCTTCCAGCCCGGACACATCCGCACATGGCTGGGAGAGCTTGAGACCAACGTGCCCGCCTCCTCACACCGCCGCATCATCTTCGGGACCGTGTCGGCGGCATTCAGCGCGGCCGTGGACGACGGCTTGCTCACCAAGAACCCCTGCCGCGCCAGATCGGTGCAGACACCGAAGCCGAGTCGCCCGCGCATCGTGCCGTGGACAGCCGCGCAAGTATTCGGCGTCCGGGCAGCCCTCCCGGAGCACCTGCGGGCAACCGTGGATGTGGCCGGCGGGTGTGGCTTACGGCAGGGCGAGGTGTTCGGCCTCGACGACGAGGAGCTGGACTACGAGGGCGGTTGGCTCCACGTTCAGCATCAGCTCAAGCGGATTCGGGGCAAGTTCGTATTCGCGCTGCCGAAAGGAGGAAAGGTCCGTGACGTGCCGCTCCCCCACGCCGTAGCGGACGCGATCCGCGCCCACAGCAAGCAGCATCCGTCCGTAACAGTGACCTTGCCCTGGCGCACACCGGATGGCCCGCTCGTAACAAAGACACTCATCTTCACTGGGCCCACAGGCAGTCACGTGCGTGTGAGCCACTTCAACGACGAGATGTGGAAGCCCGCGCTCGCGGCCGTGGGCATCATTCCCCAGCCGGAGAAGAACCAGCGGTACGCGTCTGCGCCCCAGCACGGGATGCATGCGCTACGGCACTTCTATGCTTCGGTCCTCCTGGACGCCGGGGAGAACATCCGGGCACTCAGCCAGTACCTCGGTCACGCCGATCCGGGCTTCACTCTCCGCACCTACACGCACCTCATGCCGAGCAGCGAGGGGCGTACGCGGAAGGCCGTAGACAGCCTCTACGAAGCTCCCGTGAACCATGATCACGGCCCAGAGACGGCCCCGTAGCTACTTGACGGCCCCGATGGGCGACTAAACCGCTGGTCGGGGCCACGTCGCCACTCGTACGCGAGGCTTCATCTACTTCTGGCCGCTCTACACGGGCGCGACCATCCCGGAGGACGCCTGGCGGGACCGGATGTGGCTGGATACGTGGGTGTGAGAAACGGCCTGAAAGCGCTCCCATACGCGCGTCGCGGTCCGGTAACAGCCCTCCGTCCTGTCACTGCCGTCCCGTAGGGTCTGGGGAAACAGCCCTGAAGTTGAACGCGTTCATCGGGGCTCTGGGGATGGGGGGACTGCACAGATGCGCGGAGGAGCGAAGGTCGCCATCATCGGCGGAGTGTTCGCACTGATGACCGGGGGACTCGGCTACGGGGCGTACACCCTGGTCGGGGGCGGTAATGCCGGTATCGGCGGTGGTACGGAGACCGAGGGCGCGTCCTCACAGGTGAAGACGGGCCCGCCCAGCACGTCCGAGATCGAGAAGACCGCGAAGGGCTTCCTCACGGCATGGGCGTCCGGCGACGCGTCGGCCGCCGCGGCGCTGACCACCAACGAGACGGCCGCCGAGCCGCTGCTGACCGGGTACACCGAGGACGCCCACGTCACCAAGGCGGTGATCACCCCCGGCGCGGCGGTCGGCACGACCGTTCCGTACACGGTGAAGGCGACCGTCTCGTACGACGGGAAGTCGAAACCCTGGTCGTACACCTCCGAACTGACCGTCGTGCGCGGGCTGACCACCGGCAAGGCGCTCGTGGACTGGCAGCCGGACGTCATCCACCCGGAGCTGACGGAGGGCGCGACCCTGCGGACGGGCGAGACCCCGACGGCGGCGATCGAGGCCGTCGACCGCAACGGCAAGGTGCTCGACAAGGAGACCTACCCGTCGCTCGGCCCGATCCTTGACACTCTGCGGGAGAAGTACGGAGACGCGGCGGGCGGCTCTCCCGGCATCGAGACCCGGGTCGAGCCGGCCGACGGGAACGCACCGGGCACCACCCTGCTCACCCTGGCCAAGGGCCAGCCGGGCAAGGTGGTGACAACGCTCGACGCGGGCGCCCAGGCGGCGGCGGAGAAGGCGGTCAAGCAGTTCAGCGGGGCGTCGGTGGTCGCGGTCAAGCCGTCCACGGGCGCGATACGCGCCGTCGCCAACAACCCGGCGACCGGCTTCAACGCGGCGATGCAGGGCAAGCAGGCACCGGGTTCCACGATGAAGATCGTGACGGCCGCGATGCTGATGGAGAAGGGGCTCGCCTCGGCGGACAGGCCGGCCGAGTGCCCGAAGGACGTGATGTACCAGGGCCGGACCTTCCACAACCTGAACGACTTCTCGCTCCCCGCGAGCAGCACCTTCACCAACAGCTTCGCCCGCTCCTGCAACACGGCCTTCATCAAGCTGATCGACGACACGAATGACGACGCGGCGCTCGCCAAGGAGGCCCGGGACGTGTTCGGGATCGGCCTGGACTGGAAGACCGGCATCGTCTCGTTCGACGGCAGCGTGCCGGAGGAGACCGGCGGCGAGGCGGCGGCCCAGTACATAGGCCAGGGCACGGTCCAGATGAACGCGCTCAACATGGCGTCCGTCACCGCCACCGCCCGCACCGGCACCTTCCGCCAGCCGGTCATCGTCCCGCGCAGTCTGGACGACCGGCAACTGGCCGTGGCGGCGCGCTCGTTGCCTCAGAACGTCACCCGTCAGCTCAACAGCATGATGCGGGCCACGGCCACCTGGGGCACGGGGCAGCAGGCAATGGCGTCGGTCGGCGGCGACAAGGGCGCCAAGACGGGCTCGGCGGAGGTCGACGGGCAGGGCACGTCCAACAGTTGGTTCACCGGCTTCAGCAACGACCTCGCGGCGGCCGCCGTCGTCCAGTCGGGCGGCCACGGCGGCGACGCGGCGGGCCCGGTGGTCGCGGCGGTGCTGCGCG
>DATCWZ010000668.1:0-3063 GCA_036566065.1 Streptomyces sp.
CCGAGGAGATCAGCGCCTCCCTCGCGGCGGTGGACGCCGAACTCGCCCGCCGCTACCCCGGAGACCCCGGTACCCGCCAGCCCGTCCACACCGTCTACGTACCCGGTGACCGCTTCACCGCGGACACCATCCGCTCCTGGGGCGAACAGGCCCTGCGCGCCCTCGACGAACACGCGCCGGATGCCGGGTCCCTCGCCGGTGTCCTCGGTATCCCGCCGGACCTCGCGGGCCCGGTCCATGACCGCGTACGCGCCAAGCTGGAGCGCGAGCCGGTCGAGGACCTGCGCATCGACTTCGAGGACGGCTACGGCCCGCGCCCCGGCGCCGAGGAGGACCGGGACGCCGCCCGCGCCGCCCGGCTGGTCGCACAGGCGTACGCGCAGGGCACCGCCGCCCCGTACATGGGCATCCGCATGAAGTGCATGGAATCCGGCGTACGCGACCGGGGCATCCGCACCACCGATGTCTTCCTCACCGGGCTGATGGAGGCCGGCGGCCTGCCCGGCGGCCTGGTCCTGACGCTGCCCAAGGTGACCTACCCCGAACAGGTCACGGCCTTCGTCCGGCTGCTCGAAGCGTTCGAGACGGCGCACGGGCTGCCCGACGGCCGGATCGGCTTCGAGATCCAGATCGAGACGAGCCAGGCCGTCCTCGCCGCCGACGGCACGGCCGCCGTCGCCCGCATGATCGGTGCCGCGCGGGGGCGCGCGACCGGCCTGCACTACGGCACCTTCGACTACAGCGCCAGTGTCGGTGTCAGCGCGGCCTACCAGGCAAGTGACCATCCGGCCGCAGACCATGCCAAGGCCGTCATGCAGGTCGCCGCGGCCGGTACCGGTGTCCGGGTCTGCGACGGCTCCACCAATGTGCTGCCCGTCGGCACGACCGCCCAGGTCCACGACGCCTGGCGGCTGCACTACCGGCTCACGCGCCGGGCCCTGGCACGCGCCTACTACCAGGGCTGGGACATGCACCCGGGCCATCTCCCGACCCGTTACGCGGCCGTCTACACCTTTTACCGCGAGGGCATGGAGCAGGCGGCGGCCCGCCTCGGGGCGTACGCGGCCAGGGCGGGCGGGAACGTGATGGACGAGCCCGCGACCGCCAGGGCCCTCAGCGGTTATCTGCTCCGGGGCATTGACTGCGGCGCCCTGGACACCGCGGAGGTGACGCGGCTCACCGGCCTCACCCGTGCGGACCTGGAAGCCTTCGCGTAGGCCCGGAGGCTCAGGCGGGCGGCAGTTCGCCCGAGCCGCGCCGGATCAGCGTGGTGGGCAGCACCACCCGGGCCGGGGGATGGTCGGCACCGTCGAGACGCCGGAAGAGGTGCTCCGCGGCGGTGCGGCCGACCGCTGCGGGGTCCTGCGAGACCACGGTGATGCCGAGGACATCGGCCAGCTCGATGTCGTCGAACCCGACCAGCGCGATCCGGCGCCCGCACTCGGCGATGACGCGCACGGCGGTGACCGTCACCCTGTTGTTGCCCGCGAACAGCGCGGTGACCGGCTCGGGGCCGGACAGCATGGCCTCGGCGGCGGCCCGCACCCGGGCGGGATCGGTCCGGCCGCGCGACACCCAGGAATCCTGGACGGCGATGCCGGCGTCCGCCATGGCGGCGTGATACCCGCGCATCCGCTCCGAGGCCGTGTGGATGCGCGGCTGGTCGCCGATGAAGCCGATCCTGCGGTGGCCGTGCGCGATCAGATGGGCGACGCCCGCGCGAGCACCGCCGAAGCTGTCGGAGAGGACCATGTCGGCGTCGACATGGCCCGCGGGACGGTCGACGAAGACGGTGGCGATGCCGGCCTTTATCTCCGGCGCGAGATAGCGGTGATCGTCGCCCGCGGGGATCACGATCAGCCCGTCGACGCGGCGGGCGCACAGCGCGAGGACGAGCTCCTGCTCGCGCTCCGGGTCCTCGGCGCTCGAACCGTTGATCAGCAGAGCGCCGTGCGAGCGGGCCACCTCCTCCACGGCGCGGCTCAACGGGCCGTAGAACGGGTCGGCGAGATCCTCCAGGACCAGGCCGATCGAGGCGGTGCGCCCTTTGCGCAGCACCCGCGCGCTGTCGTTGCGGCGGAAGCCCAGGGCCTCGATGGCCTCCTGGACGCGGCGTTCGGTGTCCGGTGTCACGCCGGGCTCGCTGTTCACCACCCGAGAAACCGTCTTGAGCCCTACTCCGGCACGGGCCGCGACATCTTTCATGGTCGGCCGGTTGCCGTAGCGGGACACGGTATGGCGGACGGTCTGGGCCACGGTGCGCTGTCCTGTCATCGGGTGCGGTTTCGTTCCGCCAGGCCGCGGATGAAGCGAGGAGCGGCAAGGCTATGGTGTCGAGCATAGGCCCTTGACAACGTTGTCAAGAAAATAGAGACTAGGCGCACTATTGACTGAAGCCGCAGGTCCGTCCCTCACCCCATCCGGAGAGCCACCCCGATGCATACCGATCTCGTCGCATCGCTCGACATCGGCGGCACCAAGATCGCCGGTGCGCTGGTGGACGGCGGCGGAAGCCTTCTCGTACGGGCGCAGCGACCGACGCCCGCGCGGGAGGACGCGGAGACGGTGATGGCCGCCGTGAGCGAGGTGCTCGCCGAGCTCATGGCCTCCCCGCTGTGGGGCAGGGCGGGCGCCGTCGGGATCGGCAGTGCGGGCCCCGTGGACGCCGCGGCCGGCACCGTCAGCCCGGTCAACGTACCCGGCTGGCGGGGCTTTCCGCTGGTGGAGCGGGTGAGCGCGGCGACTGGCGGACTGCGGGTCGTGCTGGTGGGCGACGGCGTCGCGATGACGGCGGCCGAGCACTGGCTGGGGGCTGCGCGCGGATACGAGAACGCGCTCTGCCTGGTCGTCTCCACCGGCGTCGGCGGCGGCCTGGTCCTCGGCGGAAAGCTGCACCCCGGCCCCTCGGGCAACGCGGGGCACATCGGCCACATCAGCGTGGACCTGGACGGCGACCTGTGCCCGTGCGGGACGCGCGGCTGCGTCGAGCGGATCGCCAGCGGGCCGAACATCGCCCGCCGCGCTCTGGACAACGGCTGGCGGCCCGGCCCGGACGGCGACGCC
>DATCWZ010000698.1:0-2098 GCA_036566065.1 Streptomyces sp.
GCCGGCGGCCTGGGCGAGCAGGCCCGTCGTCCCCTCGTCCTTCACCAGCGGGTCGGGGCCCGCCCCGAAGTACCGCCCGTCGTAGCCCGCCCGGGCGGTCACGCTCTCGGGGCGGAGCCGGGCCCCGGCCTCGATCGCGGCCGCGGGGTCGACGAGGCCGTATCCGCGGGCGTCGTCCCGGCCGTTCGCCGGGGAGTCGCGGGCGGTGTCCTCCAGGAGCGTCTTGATCTGCGCGGGTGACAGGTCCGGGTACGCCGACCTGACCAGGGCGACAGCCCCGGAGACGAACGCCGAGGCGGCGGACGTGCCCCACTCGATGTAGTAGTGCCGGTCCGGGTTGGCGACCACGATGTCGACACCGGGCGCGCTGACGGTCGCGTACCACCGGCTGGTGGAGAAGGCCGCGTGCGTCCCGTACTTGTCGACGGCCGCCACCGCGATGACGCCGGGGTAGGCGGCGGGGTACGAGACCCTGTCTCCCTTCTCGCCGCTGTTGCCGGCCGACGCGACGACCGGGACGCCCTTGCTCAGCGCGTACTGCACCGCGGCGTCCTCGGAGGGCTCCGGGTGCGCCGACTTGCTGTCGTCGCCGAGGGACAGGTTGATGACGTCGGCGCCGTGGTCGGTGGCCCAGCGGATGCCTTCGGCGAGCGCGGTGCCGCGTGTTGCGCGGGCCCTGGACCGGGCGGGGTCGCCGGACTCGAGGATCACCCGGCCGGGGAGGATCTTCGCCTCGGGGGCGACACCGAGGACGCCGTCGCCGCGGTTCGGCCCGCTCCCCCGGCCCGCGATGATCCCGGCCATCGCGGTGCCGTGCAGGGCCCAGGAGCGGTCGCCGCGCTCGGCCCCGAAGCCGATCAGGTCCTTGCCGGGGAGTACCTGGCCCGCGAGGTCCGGGTGGGTGCCGTCCACTCCGGTGTCCAGGACGGCGACGGTGATGCCCTTGCCCTTGGTGGTCTGCCAGGCGCGGTCGGTGTGGAGCGCCTCCAGGGCCCACTGCCGGTCCCGGATGGCGTCCGCGTGGGCGGGGGCGGCGGGGAGAACCGCGAAGGCGGCGGCGGTGAGGGCCGCTCCGATCGTACGGAGGGGGCCTACGCGCCCGCTGACACGGAGTCGGCTCATTCGGGCTTCTCCGTGAGATCGGTGACGGTCCTGCGCAGAGTGCGTTCCACCCGGTCGGCGACGCCGCTCGCCTCGTGACCGAGTCCGGCCAGCGCCACGGCCGTTGTCGCGTCCTCGGCGGTGGCGTCGGCGACGGGCTGCGGGTCGCCGACCGTACGCCCGTCGGCGAAGCCGGAGACGGCGACGACGACCACGGGTATCTCGGTGAGTACGCGTACGGTCCAGCTCGCCCGCTGCCTCTTGCCGAACCCTGCGGCGGCGGTGCCTTCGGCGGGGTATGTACGGGGCATCAGGTCGGCCCGCTCGCCGAGGTGCTGGCCGGTGAACCGCGTGCTGAGGGCTCGCATCGCGGCGGCGTCGGCCTCGGTGAAGACCAGGCCGACGGTGATGACGCTGCTGCGGGTCGCGTCGGTGTAGGTGGCGCGCACCATGCGTTCGCAGCCGACCGGGCGCAGCGTCTTGAGGAGCAGCGGGTCCAGGCCCTCGGCGCAGTCGCTGTCGGGGGCGACGGCGACGCGGGTCCAGATCCGGTCGGTGGCGCCCGGACCGGCGCCGTCGCCCTTGAGCGTACGGGGGAAGAGGGTGTCCACGGGGACGCTGTGCCAGGCGGAACGGGCGGCGCTGTACGCGGAGGTGGACGCGGTAGCGGGCTCGGCCTGAGGCTTCCCGCTCATCACGGTCCCGGTGACGGCACCGCCGATCAGCCCGAGTCCCAGGACGAGGCAGACCGCCGCCGCGGCGGTCCTCCCACGGCGGCGGGCCTTGACGGGCCGCAGCCGGGTAGTGGTCTCGCCGGACGTCTCGGGGTACGGATGACCGGGCGGCGCGACACGGGGCCACGGAGCACGCCCCACGCCCCCGGCGGCCCGTACCGCAGCGGCGGGGTAAGGGTCCTCAGGCACCCCAGGGCGCTCCGCCTGATGCGGGTGGCGGGACGCCTGAGCGGGGACGCCAGGCCCGCGCCGACCCCCGGCAT
>DATCWZ010000681.1:0-15073 GCA_036566065.1 Streptomyces sp.
GCGCACGCGACGGGAAGCGTTAGAGGACATGTCACCCCAGGTCAGCGCACGAGGTGCTGCCGCTGAGCGGGGTGACGCACATGACGCCGCAGGAGGAGGTCGCGGAGAACCTGCTGCTGCTCCAGGTGGACTTCCTGAAGCGGTCGCTGGGCCTGAACCGGGCGGACGAGGCGTAGGAGGCGCTCCCCAGCAGGTGCGGTCACCAGTTGGGCGGCGGCGACGAGGGCGGCGGAGGCCCGAAGCCGCCGCCCTGCGGCGGACAGCCGTAGCCGCCGGGGCCGGCGGCGTACCCCTGCCCCTCCTCCTCGGCGCCCCGGCCTGCCAGCGCGGTCAGCCCGGCCGCCCCGGCGAAGGCCAGCAGGAACGAGCTCACCACCATCAACTGCGTCTCGGCCCCCATCTCGCCGAACCTGAGCAGCTCGCCGTGGTGCACGAATCGGTCAACCCCGAGGCCACCCGTGCCGAGCAGGAGCCCGGCCGCGATCATGCCGAGCGGCCGGGCGTGCACGGCGTGGAAGAGCGCGGTGAACGCCACCACGAGACAGAGCACCGCGAGGGTCACGTTGCCCCACCCGGGCGGCGCCACCGTCAGCGCCACCGGGGTGGCCCAGCCGCCGAGCAGCCAGTCCCGGTAGGCCGACGGGGGAACCGCGATGAACCGGCGGACCTCCCAGGCTGCCAGCACTGCCCCCGCGGCGCTCAGCGCCAGAAAGGCGGTGGCCGACGCACCCCGGCCCGGCCGTCCCGGCCGCTGCTCGAAGCGGCCCTCGACGGGGCGGCGGCCCGCCGCCCCGGTGACAATCAGCGCGAGACCGGCCGCCAGGGCGACGAAGGTGCAGATCATCGCGCGGGTACGCAGCCCGTCCGCGTACCGCCCCTCCATCCAGGAGGAACCGAGCGTCCAGAGCCCGGGCAGCCGCAGCACGACGGTGACGATTCCGGTGGTCACCAGCGCGGACGCGGCGACCGGCGAGCGCAGCGCGGCGGCCACCACCAGGAGGTAGACGACCAGCAGCACGGCCTCGCTCTGCCCGGTCGCCGGAAAGTCGCCCGGCGAGATGCCCGGCCGAATGCCGCCCAAGCCCGCCCAGTACCGCAGCAGACGGAGCGGGTCGCCGACGATCTGTACGTCCCGTACGATCCAGCCCGCGACGATCAGCGCGAGCACGGCGCTGAGCACAGCGCCGGTGATTCTTGCCCCCCGTGTAAGTGTCACCCAGCGATACTCCACCGCGTCCGGCCGCCGGACAAGGTGCTGGTGGGCAGCGAGGACAGCCAAGTTACCCCCGAGTCAACGGACATGATCCCTCGTCACTTCACTCGTCCGGGTGGTCCTCGGGAGAGCCCGGCGGCTCCTCCGCCGCCACCCGCCTCTCCTCCGCGAAGTGACACGCCGAGGCGTGCGCCGCCGGGCCGCCCGTGTCCCGGAACACCTCGGGGACGGCGAGCAGCGGCATCTCCCGCGCACACCGCTCCTGCGCCTTCCAGCAGCGGGTACGGAACCGGCAGCCGGAGGGGATGTTGGCCGGGGAGGGCACATCGCCGTACAGGATGATCCGCTCGCGGTTCTCACGCGCCGTCGGGTCGGGCACCGGCACCGCCGACAGCAGCGCCTGGGTGTACGGATGCGTGGGGTGGTCGTAGATCTCCTCGTCCGTGCCGGTCTCGACGATCCGCCCCAGATACATGACGCCGATCCGGTCGGAGATGTGCCGGACGACGGACAGGTCGTGCGCGATGAACACGAAGCTCAGGCCGAATTCCGCCTGCAGCCGCTCCAGCAGGTTGACGACCTGGGCCTGTACCGACACATCGAGCGCCGACACCGGTTCGTCGGCCACGATGATCTCGGGGTTGAGTGCCAGCCCGCGGGCGATGCCGATGCGCTGGCGCTGCCCGCCGGAGAACTGGTGCGGATAGCGGTTGATGTACTCCGGGTTGAGGCCGACGACGTCCAGCAGCTCCTGCACCTTCCGGCGCCGGCTGCCCCTGGGTGCCACCTCGGGATGGATCTCGTACGGCTCACCGATGATGTCGCCGACCGTCATCCGCGGGTTCAGCGAGGTGTACGGGTCCTGGAACACCATCTGGATGTTGCGGCGTACGGCCTTCAGCGCGCGGGCGGACAGCTTGGTGACGTCCTCGCCCTTGTAGCGGATCGAGCCCGCCGTCGGCTGTTCGAGGTGCACCAGCATCCTGGCCACGGTCGACTTGCCGCAGCCGGACTCCCCGACAATGCCGAGCGTCTCACCCGGCGCCAGGTCGAAGTCGACGCCGTCGACGGCCCTGACCGCGCCGATCTGCTTCCTGATCAGGATGCCCCGGGTCAGCGGGTAGTGCTTGACCAGGCCCCGGACCTCCAGCAGGGGTGCGCCACCCGCCTCCGGCCGGGTCCGTGTCTCAAGCCGCACCGCGTCACTGTGCATCGAGGGTCTCCTCCCAGAAGTGGCAGGCACTGCGGCGGTCCTCGTCCACCTCGTACAGCGGCGGAATGCCCGTGCGGCACACCGGCCGGGCCTGCGGGCAGCGCGGGTGGAAGGCGCACCCCGGCGGGATGTGCAGCAGATTGGGCGGCAGGCCCTTGACCGCGTACAGCTCCCTGCCCTTCTGGTCCAGGCGCGGGATCGACCGCAGAAGGCCCTTGGTGTACGGGTGAGCGGGCGCCTTGTAGATGTCGTGAACCGGGGAGGTCTCCACGATCCGCCCGGCGTACATCACGGCGATCCGGTCGGCGACGTCGGCCACCACGCCCAGGTCGTGGGTGATGAGGACGAGGCCCATCCGCAACTCGTGCTGGAGCTCCGCGAGCAGCTCCATCACCTGGGCCTGGACCGTCACGTCCAGGGCGGTGGTCGGCTCGTCGGCGATGATCAGCGAGGGTTCGAGCGCCATCGCCATGGCGATCATGATGCGCTGGCGCATGCCGCCGGAGAACTGGTGCGGGAAGTTGCCCACCCGCTCCTTGGCCGCCGGGATGCGCACCCGGTCCATCAGCTCGATCGCCCTCTTCCTGGCGTCCTTGCGGGACATCCCCCGGTGTACGACGAACATCTCGCCGAGCTGCGCGCCGACGCTCAGTACCGGGTTCAGCGAGGACAGCGCGTCCTGGAAGATCATGGCCATCTCCTGGCCGCGCACCCTGCGCCGCTCGTCGCCCTTGAGCTTGAGCAGGTCCCGGCCCTTGAAAAGGATCTCCCCGCCGCTGATCTTCCCGGGCGGCGTGTCCAGGATGCCCATGATCGCCTGGGCGGTGACGGACTTGCCCGAACCCGACTCGCCGAGAACGGCGAGCGTCTCGCCCTCGTCCACCGAGCAGTCGACCCCGTTGACGGCCTTGGCCACCCCGTCCCGGGTGTGGAACTCCACGTGCAGATCGCGCACTTCGAGCAACATGGCAGCGGGCTCCTCAGCGCAGCTTGGGGTCGAGGGCGTCGCGCACCGCGTCGCCGAGCATGATGAACGCGAGCACGGTGACCGCCAGCGCCCCGGCGGGCCAGAGCAGCATGTGCGGCGCGTTACGGATGTACGGGGAGGCGGCGGAGATGTCGATCCCCCAGGAGACGGCGGGCGGTTTCAGGCCCACACCGAGATACGAGAGGGTCGCCTCCAGCGAGATGTACGTACCCAGGGCGATGGTCGCGACGACGATCACGGGTGCGATGGCGTTGGGCGTGATGTGGCGCAGCAGCATCCGGGAGTTGGAGGCGCCGAGCGCCCTGGCCGCCTGGACGTAGTCGTTCTGTTTGACGGTGATGACCGAGCCGCGGGCGATCCGGGCGATCTGCGGCCAGCCGAGCAGCACGATGAAGCCGACCACGGGCCAGACGGTGGAACTGGACACCACGGACAGGAAGACGAGGCCGCCGAGGACCACCGGGATGCCGAAGAAGATATCGGTGATCCGGGAGAGCACGGCGTCCGGTTTCCCGGCGGAGAACCCGGCCAGGCCGCCGAGGACGCCGCCGAGAAGGGAGACGCCGAGCGTGGCGCAGACGCCGACGGTGACGGATGTCCTCGCCCCGTAGACCGTACGGGTGTAGACGTCGCAGCCCTGGCCGTCGAAGCCGAAGGGGTGGCCTGGCTGGGAGCCCTCCTGGGCCTTGCCGAGGTCGCACTGGAGCGGGTCGCCGTCCGCGATGAGCTGGGGCCAGATGGAGATGATCACCAGGAAGAGGATGATGAGGGCGGAGACGACGAAGACCGGGTTGCGGCGCAGGTCGCGCCAGGCGTCGGACCACAGGCTGCGCGGCTTCTCCGCCGGTCCCCCCGTGCCGTCGGGACCGCCGGGGGTCTTCTCCAGGGCCGTGCCCTCGTCGACGGCCAGGTCCATGGTGCCGCCCGCACCGGCCCCCGGGACCGCGTCGTCCCACGGCTTCGGCTCAGGCATACCGGATCCTCGGGTCGAGTACGGCGTAGAGCAGGTCGACAATGAGGTTCGCCGCCAGGAACACGAGGACCAGCACGGTGACGAAGCCGACGACGGTCTGGGAGTTCTGCCGCAGGATTCCCTGGTAGAGCTGGTAGCCGACGCCGTGGATGTTGAAGATGCGCTCGGTGACGATCGCCCCGCCCATCAGGGCGCCCACGTCCGTACCGATGAAGGTGACGACGGGGATGAGGGAGTTGCGCAGCAGATGCCGGACAATCACCCGGCGCCGGGGCAGTCCCTTGGCGACGGCGGTACGGACATAGTCGGCGCGGGCGTTCTCCGCGATGGATGTCCGGGTGAGCCGGGTGACGTAGGCCAGCGACACGGAGGCGAGGACGAGCCCGGGGACCAGCAGTTCGCCCGCCTGGGCCTCGGGTGAGACGGACGGTTTGATGATCCCCCATTCGACGCCCAGGAGGAGCTGGAGCAGCAGGCCGGTGACGAAGATCGGCACGGAGATGACCACCAGGGTGAGGATCAGGACGCCGGTGTCGACGGGGCGGCCGCGGCGCAGTCCGGTGAGGACCCCGAGGGTGATGCCGATGACGATCTCGAACGCGATGGCGATGACGGTCAGCCGGATGGTGATGGGGAAGGCCGTGCCCATCAGCTCGGTGACCTTCTGCCCGTTGAACGCGGTGCCGAAGTCGCCGGTGAAGACATTGCCCATATAGGTGGCGTATTGCTGCCAGAGCGGCTTGTCGAGGCCGAATTCCGCGCGGAGCCGGGCCGCGGTCGCCGGGTCGCACTGGCGGTCGCCGCAGAGGCCCGCGATGGGATCGCCCATCACGTTCACCATGAGGAAGATCAGCAGCGTGGTGCCGAAGAAGACCGGGATCATCTGCAGCAGCCGCCGGATCACATAACGTCCCATGAGGGCTCCGGGGGTCGCGGGATTCGCGCGTCACTTGACCTTGATCTGCTCGTACACCGGGACGCTGAACTGGTTCAGCGAGACGTTCGTGATGTTCTGCGAGTAGCCGGCGCTGCCGTTCTGGTACCAGAGCGGGATGACGGGCATCTGGTCGGCGAGGATCTTCTCCGCGTCCTGGAAGGTGCCGATGGCCTGGGCCTTGTCGGACTCGGCGTTGGCCTTGTCGACGAGGTCGTCGAACTGCTGGTTGCTCCACTTGCCGTCGTTGGACGAGGCGTTGGTGTAGTAGAGCGGCTGCAGGAAGTTCTGGATCAGCGGGTAGTCCATCTGCCAGCCCGCGCGCCAGGCGCTGGTCAGTTTCTGGTTGGAGACCTGGCTGCGGAAGTCGGCGAAGGTGCCGATGGGGGCGCCCACGCATGCTTTGTTGTTGCCCATGACGGAGTTGATGCTGTTGCAGAGGGCGTCGACCCATTCCTTGTGCGAGCCGGTGTCGGCGTTGTACGAGATCTTGAGCTGGCCGCCCGGGATGCCGCCTCCCTCCTGGATCAGCTTCTTGGCCTCCGTCTTGTCGTACTCGCAGGCGGGGCCGCACAGGCCCTTCTTGAAGCCGCCGTCCTCTCCCAGCACGGGGGAGGTCCAGTCGGAGGCGGGGGTGCGGGTGTTCTGGAAGATCTGGCTGGTGATCTGGTCCCGGTTGATGGCCATGGACAGGCCGCGGCGGACCTTTACTGCGCCGGGGGTGTTCCACTTCTTGTCATAAAAGGGGAACGCGAGGGTCTGGATGATGCCGGCCGGGGTGTTGATGTAGCGGTCGCTGAGGTCGGCCTTGACGTTCTTGAGCTGGGCGGCGGGCACATCGTCGACGAGGTCGAGGTTCCCGGCCGTCAGATCGGTGTAGGCGGTGTTGTTGTCGGTGTAGACCTTGAGGTCGATGCCGCCGTTCTGCGCCTTGTCGTCCCCGGGGTAGTCGTCCCACCGGCGCAAGCTCATGGACGAGCCCCTGGCGTACTTCTCGATGGTGTACGGGCCGTTGCCGACCGGCTTGGCGAGCCACGCGGCGTGGTCGGTGAAGAACGCCTTGGGCAGGGGTGCGAAGGCCGGATAGCCGAGCGTGTCCGGGAAGAGCGAGAACTTCTGCGACAGCTTGACGGTGAAGGTCTTGTCATTGACGACCTTGAGGCCGGAGAGCTTGTCCCCGGTGGCCGATCCCGACTCGGGGTGGATCTTCGTGTAGCCGTCGATATAGCCGAGGAAGTAGGCGTTCTTCTGATTGTTCTTCAGCGCGGCAGCGTAGTTCCATGCGTCGACGAAGGACGAAGAGGTGATCTTCTCGCCGTTGCTGAAGGTCCAGCCGTCCTTCAGGGTAATGGTGAAGTTCTGCTGGTCGGTGGTCTCGATCTTCTCGGCGAGCATGTTCTTGGCCTCGCCGGTCTTCGGGTCGTACTTCTTCAGCCCCCGGAAGATCATGTCGAGGACCTTGCCGCCCTGCACCTCATTGGTGTTCGCCGGCTCCAGCGGGTTCTGCGGGTCCCCCCAGGAGGAGCTCACGATGCCGTCCGCGCCGCCGCCACTCCCACTGCTGCCGCTGGTGCCGTCCCCGCCGCCACAGGCCGTCGCCGCCAGGGCGACGGACACCGCACATGCGACCCACTTCGCTTGTGTGGCTCCGCGCATGGAGTGCCTCCTCAGAGCGCTCAGTCCTACATGGGCTCAAATATCACCTCATTCATCGTCATCCGCATATTTACTCCCCCCATTCGGGCATGGCACAGGGGCCCGTGTCCGGGCGTTCCCGGACGCGGGTCCCTGGGGCGTACGCGCGTATCGGCGGCGGCTCGGCTCACGCCTCGGCGGCGGGAGCCTCCTTCTCCGCGGCGAGCAGCGCCGGGTCCAGGACGACGTCCTCTTTCCGCTCCCCGACCGTGGGGTCCTCCGGGAAGTGGCAGGCCGTCAGGTGACCCTCGCGGTCACCCGCGAGCCGGACCAGCGGCGGCTCCTGCGTGGCGCAGATGTCCTGCGCCTTCCAGCAGCGGGTACGGAAGCGGCAGCCCGAGGGCGGCATGATCGGCGAGGGGACGTCGCCGAAGAGCCTGATGCGCTCCGTCTTGTCCGCGTCGATGTCCGCGTTGGGCACCGCCGACAGCAGCGCGTGGGTGTACGGGTGACGCGGCGCCGTGTACAGCGACTTCCGGTCGGCGACCTCCACCACCTTGCCCAGGTACATCACGGCGACACGCTGCGAGAAGTGCCGGACGATCGCGAGGTCGTGCGCGATGAAGACGAACGCGATGCCCAGCTCCCGCTGGAGCTCCTGGAGCAGGTTGACGACCTGCGCCTGGATGGATACGTCGAGCGCGGAGACGGGCTCGTCCGCAATGATCAGCTTCGGCTCCAGGGCGAGTGCGCGGGCCACCCCGATGCGCTGGCGCTGGCCGCCGGAGAACTCGTGCGGGAAGCGGTTGAAGTGCTCGGGGTTGAGCCCCACGATCTCCAGCAGCTCGCGCACCCTGGCCTCGCGGCCGCCGGGCGGGTTGATGTTGTTGATCTCCATCGGACCGGAGATGATCGCGCCGACGGTCTGCCGGGGGTTCAGCGACGCGTACGGGTCCTGGAAGATCATCTGGATCTCGGACCTGATGGGCGCCATCTGCCGGCGGGTGGCGTGGGAGATGTCCCGGCCGGCGTACGTGATGGTCCCGGCGGTCGGCTCCAGCAGCCGGGTGAGCAGCCGGCCGGTGGTCGACTTGCCGCAGCCCGACTCCCCGACGAGGCCGAGGGCCTCGCCCGGGTAGACGTCCAGCGTCACGCCGTCGACGGCCTGGACCGCGCCGACCTTCCGCTTGAAGGGGAAGCCGCCGTAGATCGGGAAGTGCTTGGTCAGGTCCCGGACGGAGAGCAGAGGCTCCCTGGTCTCCGGCTTCTCCGCCTGATCGGCCTGATCCGCCTGATCCACCTGATCGGTGGCGGCGCCGCTGGTGGTCTTCTTCTCACTCATGGTCATAGCCCCAGTCGCTGGTACATCAGCCCAGCCGGGGCTGAATCGTCTCGATGAAAATCTGCTGCTTCTGCTCGGCCGTGAGGTGGCATGCCGAGCCACGCCCGTCGGGAAGCAGGGGCCGTTCGTGCGCGCAGCGGCCGCTCGGGGTCACGGCGTCCACGAAGGCGCAGCGCGGGTGGAACGGGCAGCCGGAGGGCGGGTTCAGCAGGCTGGGCGGCGATCCGGGGATGGGGGTCAGCGGCGCCCCCACATCGCCGGACAGCCGCGGCATCGAACCGAGCAGGCCCCAGGTGTACGGATGCTGCGGGCTCTTCAGCACCTCGCGTACGCTGCCGCGCTCGACGGCCCGCCCCGCGTACATCACCAGCAGGTCGTCGACGGTGTTGGCGACGACGCCCAGATCGTGGGTGATCAGGATGATCGCGGAGCCGAATTCCCGCTGGAGGTCCTTGAGCAGGTCGAGGATCTGCGCCTGGACGGTCACGTCCAGTGCGGTGGTCGGCTCGTCCGCGATCAGCAGGTCGGGATTGCAGACCAGCGCCATCGCGATCATGGCGCGCTGGCGCATACCGCCGGAGAACTGGTGCGGATAGTCGTCGACCCGCTTCCTGGGGTCGGGGATGCCGACCCGGCCGAGCATGTCGATGGCGCGGGCGCGCGCCTGCTGCTTGGAGGCCCCCGTGTGCTTCATGTACGGCTCGGCGATCTGCCGGCCGACCGTGTAGTACGGCGACAGGGCGGTCAGCGCGTCCTGGAAGATCATCGCCATCTTGTTGCCGCGAAGCGTCTGGAGCTGCTTCTCGGAGGCCCCGGTGAGCTCCTGCCCGTCCAGGAAGATCTCTCCCGTGATTCGGGTGTTCTGCGGGCTGTGCAGGCCCAGGACGGTCAGGTTGGTCACCGACTTCCCGGATCCGGACTCGCCGACGATGCCGAGCGTCTTGCCGCGCTCAAGGTCGAAGGAGAGCCCGTCCACGGCCTTGACGATGCCGTCCTCGGTGGAGAACTGGACGTGCAGGTCCCGCACCGAGAGGAACGCCCCGGACGCGGCAGGTGTGGACGCGTCCTCTGTCTTGGTGAGTGTGGTCACGGTCGTACTCCTAGGACAGACGCACGCGCGGGTCGATGAACGCGTACACGGCGTCCACGATGACGTTGAAGAACAGGATGAAGGCGGCGCTGACGATCATCACGCCCATGGTCAGCGGCAGGTCCTTGTCCTGGACCGATTCGACGGCGAGACGGCCGACTCCGGCGAGTCCGAAGGTGTACTCGGTGACGATCGCACCGCCGAAGAGCGCGCCGAGGTCGATGCCGAAAATGGTGACGATCGGGATGAGCGAGCCGCGCCAGGCGTAGCGGAAGAACACATAGCGGCTGCTCATGCCCTTGGCCCGGGCCGCTCTGATGTGTTCCTCCTGAAGCTGTTCGATCATCGACGAGCGCGCCATACGGGTGTACTGCGCCGTGAAGATCACCGACATGACCGCCCAGGGGATCAGCAAGCCCATGAACCAGCCGCTGACGCTCTCCTCAAGGGGCACGTACTTCGGCTTGTCCAGCCATCCGGTGCTGTAGACGAAGATGCCGAGCACCACCGGGCCGAGGAAGTAGATCTGCAGCGAGCTGAGGAAGAGGGAGGCCGAGCTGAACGCCTTGTCGGTGCGGGTGCCCTTCTTCCACGCGGCGATCATGCCGGCGCCGAGACCGACGACCAGGAAGATGACCAGTCCGCCGACCGCCAGGGAGATCGTCAGCGGAAGCCGGTCGATGATGGTGTCCCACACGGGCTGCTGACTGCCGAAGGAGATGCCGAAGCACGGGGCCGAACAGTCGCCCATCGGGAAGTCGCGCCCGGCGAAGATACCGACCATGAAGTGGTAGAACTGCACGGCCACCGGCTGGTCGAGACCCAGGTTCTTATGAATGACGTCGAGTGCGTCCGGGGTGCAGTTCTTGCCGCATGCGAGCAGTGCCGGGTCCTGCGGAATCGCGAAGTACATGAAGTAGGTGACGGCGCTGATCAAGAAGAGGATTAGAACCGCGCCGAATGTCCGGCGAAGAAGAAATTGAAGCATGACTGGTCGCTGCTCTCAGGACGGCGGCTGTGAGGGGGACATCAGGAGAGGGCCCGGGAGGTCCCGGGGGTGCGCACCCCGCCGTGTGCGCACCCCCGGGACCGACCTGCAGGTGACCTACTTCTTCAGGAACAGACGCGTGACGTCCACATAGCTCGCGTCGCTCGAGTAGCGGGCGCCGCCGATGTTGGAGCCGAAGATCTGGAACACCTTGGTGAAGTAGATCGGAGCGGCCGGGTTGATGCGCTCCACGATGTCGTGGTGCAGCGCCGTCCACGCCTTCTGCGCCTCGGCCGGGTCCTCGATCTTCATGATGCGGGCGATCTCGGCGTTGACCTTGGGGTCATTGATGTGCGAGTAGACCGAGGAACCGTCCTGGAGCTGCTTGCCGTCGTACAGCGGCGGGATGACCGTGGAGGCGGACGGCCAGTCCTGGCCCCAGCCGGTCATGTACAGGTCGAGACCGTTGTTGACCTTGCCGACCTGCTCGTACCAGGTGGCGGAGTCGATCTCCTTCTTCACGACCTTGAGGCCGATCTCCTCCAGGCGGTTGGCGATGACGACCGACTGCTGCTGGCGGACCGGGGTGTTGCCGTAGGCGTAGATGACCTTCTGGCCCTCGGCGCCGGCCTCCTTGATCAGCTTCTTGGCCTTGGCGACATCACCGTTCGGCTTCTTCAGCTTGTTGAACGGGTCGTAGCCCTTCTCGTAGCCGGGAACCGTCGGGGCCATCAGGCCGGTCGCGGTCTCGCCGCCGTAGGCACCGCCGTCGAGCTTGTAGATCTGGGCGCTCGGCATCGCGTAGGTGATGGCGTCGCGGACCTTCTTGTCCTTCATCCGGTCCAGGTTGAAGTTCAACTGCCAGACGTACGGCGCGTAACCCTGCACGGTGCGCTTCATCGCCGCGGGGTCCGAGACGACCTTGCTCACCTGGTTGGTGGAGACCTGGCCGGTGAACATCGCGGCGTTCTTGGCCTCGCCGCGGTCGGCCAGCAGGGTCTTGGTCTGGTCGTCGTCGTCGTGGTTGTACTCGATGTTGAAGCCGTCGACGTACTGGTGGCGGACCGAGTCTGTCTTCGGGTCCCAGTTCGTGTTCTTGACGAGCTTCATCGACTTGCCGGGCTTGAACTCGGCGATCTTGTACGGACCGGTCGCCACCGGGGCCGTGTCGTACTTCTCCTTGGTGTCCGTCTTCTCGGGCACCACGGAGTAGCCGGGCATGGCGAGCGCCTGGGCGAGGTCGGGGCGGGGCGCGTTGAAGTGGAAGACCACGGTCTTGGCGTCCGGCGTCGCGAGGACGGAGTCCGGCAGGTGCTTGCCCTTGTACGGGCCGTCCGGCAGCGCCTTGCGGTACGTGGTGCCCTCGCCGGACAGCCAGTTCTGGATGTACGTCGGGCCGTCGGTGATGAACGGGGTGTACAGGCGCTCGATCGAGTGCCGGATGTCGGCCGAGGTGATCGGGTTGCCGTTCTGGTCCTTCAGGTTGTCCTTGAGCGTGTACGTCCAGGTCTTGCCGCCGTCGGACATCTGGCCGGAGTCGGTGGCGAGGTCGCCGACCACGGTGAGCTGACCCTTGTCGTCCTCCTGGTACTGCGTCAGGCCGCGCTGGATCAGGCGGTCCAGGAGCTTGGCGTCGCTGACGTAGCTCTGACCCGGGTCCAGATGCGAGAAGTCGCTCTCCTGATAGACCGTCATGGTGCCACCGGGCGTGGCGCCGGGGACCTCGGCGGCCGGCCCGGTGGACGCCTGCGCGTTGCCCATGAGGACGGCCGACGACTGCTTCGCCGCCTCCTCCTGGGTCTTCGACTTGTTCTTCGCGCCGCCGTTGTCGCTGCCGCCACAGGCAGTCAGCACCAACGAACCGGCTGCCACAGCGATGACTGCGGCCCGCATCTGGCGCGTTCCAAAGATGCTCATAGTGATGAGTACCTATCTGTCAGTAGTGATCCAACTGAGCTGCCTGGCGCCGGTCCTGACTCGCGCCCGGGTGACAGCTACCCCATCCGCAGGGGGACGGAAGATTTCAGCGGCCGGACTTGGGGTCGAACGCGTCTCGGACCGAGTCGCCGAGAAGGTTGAACGCGACGACGAAGATGACCATGGAGACACCCGGGAAGAGCATGTACACCGGGTCCTGCTCGTAGATGTCGGCACCGATCGCGAACATCCGGCCCCAGTCGGGGGTGGGTTCGACGAAGCCGACACCGAGGTAGGACAGGAAGGCCACCGAGAGAATGGTGGACGGCAGGATCAGCGTCGCCTGGACGATGACCTGGGTGACGATGTTGGGCAGCAGTTCCTTGCGGATGATGCGGCCCGGCGAGGCGCCCGAGATTTTCGCGGCCTCCACGAACTCGCGTTCGCGCAGGGTGAGTGTGTCGGCGCGGATCAGCCGGGCCAGACCCATCCAGCCCAGGAACGACAGCACCAGGACGATCGCCACGGCACGCAGCACCGTGGGCGTCTCCTCGTCGGGGCGGACGAACGCCGCGACGACCACCGGCATGGAGGCGATGAAGAACAACTGGCTGGGGAAGCCCAGCATCAGGTCGGTCAGCCGGCCGAGCCAGTAGTCGATCTTGCCACCGAAGTAGCCGCCCACCAGACCGATGATCACGCCGAGCGCCACCACCATGACGGTGGCGACCAGCGCCGTGTAGATCGAGGTGCGCATGCCGTACACGAGCTGCATGAACACATCGCGGCCCAGGTTGGGCTCGATGCCGAACCAGTGCTCGGCGGAGATTCCTCCGGGAGCACCCGTCGGCATGTTGAACTCGTCGAGCAGGTCGAGGTTGTCCTGCCCGTACAGCGTGTACGCGTCCTTGCCGTACAGCATTGAGATGACCGGCGCCAGGAGCGCGACCAGGAAGAAGAAGAGGACGATGAACGCGGAGACAACCCCGGCCCGGTCCCGCTTGAAGCGGCGCCACATGAGCTGGCTGGGAGAGAGACCCGCCAGCTTCTCGGGTATGGGCTCTCCGGTCTTCGAGACGATTTCGGTGTCCGGGACCACAGTCGCCTCGGCACCGTCCATCTGCACAGGACTTGTCACGGCCGCCCGACCCCCGTGGGGATCGACGCCACGTACACGACCCAGTTGGCGCTTGGGGCACCACGCATGGGTTCCTCCTCAAGAGTCCACGTTTCGCTGCAAAAGGTACAACTGAGACTCCCGTCGGCACCTCTGCTGACGGGAGATCAGAACACCCAAGCGTGCTCGTGAGTCGGCGCCCTGCCAGCGCTTCCCTCATTGACCCGAGCTCAACTGAGCCAACTATTGAGCACATCCGGGCTGCAAACCACACTTAAAGGGTCTCGGTTTGACAACGACGGGATGCCCCGGATGACCGAAATCCGGACAAAGGGATCTCAGACAGACACCCGCGAAACGGACCGTTCATACAGCTTCCGGAGACCGGGGCCCGGTATCCGGACAGTGCGGGCAGGCAAATCACTTGACGAAAAGGCCCGGCCCCCCACAGTTTCTGCGGGGGGCCGGGCCTCATGTCAATGGCTCGAACTGACGGATTGTCTACCAGTTGTCCACCAGGGCGGGAGCGCCAGGACCTCAGTGGCTCTTGGCGCGCGCGGCCGCACGGCCACGCTGCTTCTGGTCCAGGACGACCTTGCGGATACGGACCGTCTCCGGGGTCACCTCGATGCACTCGTCGTCGCGGCAGAACTCCAGCGACTGCTCCAGCGACATCTTGCGGGCCGGCACTACGTTCTCCGTGGTGTCCGCGGAAGCCGCACGCATGTTGGTGAGCTTCTTCTCCTTGGTGATGTTCACGTCCATGTCGTCGATGCGCGAGTTCTCGCCGATGATCATGCCCTCGTAGACCTCGGTCCCGGCCTCGGTGAAGATGACACCGCGCTCCTGGAGGTTGACCATCGCGAACGGCGTCACCGTGCCCGCGCGGTCCGCGACCAGCGAGCCGTTGTGCCGGGTCCGCAGCTCGCCGAACCACGGCTCGTGGCCCTCGAACAGGGAGTGCGCGATGCCCGTGCCGCGCGTCTGGGTGAGGAACTCCGTACGGAATCCGATGAGTCCGCGGGACGGAACGATCCATTCCATCCGGACCCAGCCCGAACCGTGGTTGGTCATCGTCTCCATGCGGCCCTTGCGGGCCGCCATGAGCTGGGTGATGGCGCCGAGGTGCTCCTCGGGCGAGTCGATGGTCATGCGCTCGATCGGCTCGTGCGTCTTGCCGTCGATCTGCTTGGTGACGACCTGCGGCTTGCCCACGGTCAGCTCGAAGCCCTCGCGGCGCATCGTCTCGATGAGGATGGCCAGCGCGAGCTCGCCGCGGCCCTGGACCTCCCAGGCATCGGGGCGCTCGGTGTCGAGGACGCGGATCGAGACGTTGCCGACGAGCTCCTGGTCGAGGCGGTTCTTGACCAGCCGGGCGGTGAGCGAGCTGCCCTCCCGGCCCGACATCGGGCCGGTGTTGACGCCGACCGTCATCGACAGGCTGGGCTCGTCGATGGTGATGACCGGCAGGGGCCGGGGGTCGTCGGGGTCGGTGACGGTCTCGCCGACGGTCACGTCGCCCAGCCCGGCGATGGCCACGATCTCCCCCGGCCCGGCGTAGTCCAGGTCGGAGCGCGACAGCCCGATGGCCCCGACGATCTTGGTCACCTTGGCGAAGGCCAGGCTGCCGTCGCGCTTGGCCACCCCGACCCGGTCGCCGAGC
>DATCWZ010000682.1:0-4231 GCA_036566065.1 Streptomyces sp.
CCGGGGCGGCGGCCCGTACCGGAGCCGGTGCCTGCGCGGCGGGCTGGACCGGGGCGTGATTGCTGGCGGAGGTGACGGTCGGCGCGGCAACGCTGGGGGCCGCGGTCTGCGCGGCCCCTGTACCCGGCTTGTCGGCCGTACCGGATGTGCCCGGCTTGTAGTCGGCGAAGAAGTCCCACCACGCGCGGTCGACGGAGTTGGGGTCCTGGAGGTACTGCTGGTAAATCTCGTCGACAAGCCACTCATTGGGGCCGAACGCGGCCGCGGGATTCGAACCCTGGCCGGGCTTTTGATCGGTCGAGATGTTTGAGTTACTGGGGGACTGAGACGACACGGCGGCAACCGCCCTCTTCCGCTTCACAATTTGATGGACAGCGGAGGTCAAGGCTACGCCTTCCGAGCCGTTAGCTGCAGGCCGGACCGGTGTTCGTCGTGCACATCACATCGACAGCCGGGTTTCGGAGCAGAAAATGGCGGGAAGCAAACAATGTTCCGCTGCGCTTCAGCACTCGGTGCCGTGGGTACGGCCCCCCAGACCGTATCCCGTTCGCGGACAAGACCGGACACCTGCCCTTTCTTCCTCGAACAGCACGTCAACCTCGGCGGTCGCGTAGCCCCGGAAGAGTGACTCGTATCCGGCAGCCTCTGGCCGATTCGGCCACACCGATTCGGCCGCCGTGCAGGTCCACCGCCCAGCGGGCGATCGCGAGCCCCAGACCGGTCCCCCCGTCGCTGCCGGGGCCGTGCGGTGACGGGGCCCGCCCCCGGTTGAAGCGCTCGAAGACCCGGTGCCGCTCCGACTCCGGAATACCCGGACCCTCGTCCAGCACTTCGAGCTCCAGCGACTCGGCGTACTCCCCGCGCCGCGCCAGCACGGTGACCCGCCCGTGCGGCGGACTGTGCTTGACCGCGTTGTCGATGAGGTTGGCCACCACCTGGTGCAGCCGCTCGGCGTCCGCGTACGCCGTCAGCTCGGGCGGCGCCACATCCAGGACCAGATGGACATCCGTACGGGAGTGGCTGCCCGACCCCGATGACAGCCTGCGGTGCGCGGCGGCGAGATTCGCCTCCTTCAGCACCCCCGACAGATACGGCCACACCTCGAAGCACCGCGCCTTCAGCGGCACCACCCCGTTGTCCAGCCTGGAGAGGTCCAGCAGGGTCTCCACCAGCCGGCCCAGCCGCTCCGTCTGCCGCAGAGCCGTGCGCATGGTTTCCGGGTCGGCGGGCGACACCCCGTCCACCACGTTCTCCAGTACGGCTCTCAGCGCCGCGATGGGAGTGCGCAGCTCATGTGAGACATTCGCCACCAGCTCCTTGCGGTGCCGGTCGACCGCTTCCAGATCGTCCGCCATGCGGTTGATCGTCTGCGCCAGGTCTCCGAGCTCGTCACGCCGCCCCGCACCGCTGACCCGCCGGGTGTAGTCTCCGTGCGATATCGACCGGGCCACCGCTCGCATCTCGTCCAGCGGCGCGGTCAGGCCGTGCGCCACGAACTGGGTGATCAGCAGGGTCGCTATCACCGAGAACACGGTGATGAACCGGAATTCGGTCCGGGTCCGCAGGGCGACGATCAGCAGCCCCGTGGTGATGAACACCGATATGACGACGAGCGTGCCCAGCTTGGCCTTGATCGAGAAGGGCCGCAGTCCGGGTCCCGGGCCTGGCGCCGTCATGGCGCGGGGGTCTCCAGCGCGTAGCCCACACCGTGCACCGTACGGATGCGCTCGGCGCCGATCTTCCGCCGCAGGGCCTTGATGTGGCTGTCGACGGTACGGGTGCCCGACGCGTCCGCCCAGTCCCAGACCTCGGCCAGCAACTGCTCCCGGGAGAGCACGGCACGCGGCGTATTGGCCAGGCAGACCAGCAGGTCGAACTCTGTCGGCGTCAGGTGCACGTCATCGGAGTGCACCCGCACCCTCCGCTGCGCGTGATCGATCTCCAGCTCGCCGAGGCGGAGGATGCCGCTGCGCGGGGTGACCGCGGCCAGCGCCGCACGCTCCACCCTGCGCAGCAGGACATGCACCCGGGCCGCCAGCTCCCGCATGGAGAACGGCTTCGTCATGTAGTCGTCGGCGCCGACCCCCAGGCCGACCAGCATGTCGGTCTCGTCGTCGCGTGCGGTGAGCATCAGCACCGGCACCGGGCGCCGCGCCTGCACGCGCCGGCAGACCTCCAGGCCGTCGAAACCGGGAAGCATGATGTCGAGCACCATCAGGTCGGGCTGCCACGCCTCGGCCGCGTCCACGGCCGCCGGACCGTCCAGTGCGGTATGCACCAGAAAGCCCTCGGCCCGCAGCCGGGCGGAGATGGCGTCGACGATCGTGGCGTCGTCCTCGACCACCAGCACCCGGCGCTGAGCCCCGGGAGTGGCCGCGACGCCGTTGTGGGTGGTGTGTGCTTGTTCCATCGCCCCGCCCCTGCCCGTTCTCACGGAGGCCATTCCCCCCGGAGGCACGGTTGTCGCTTGTGGATGTGTGGGTGATCCCTTGTGCCGCTCAGCAGCGTAAGGGCAGAACACGGCTTTCGGCTACGCAGGGTGTTGTCCGTCCGGACCGGTCCGGCCCCTGGGGAAGGCGGATCGTCTGCCTTGTGCCAGTTGGCCCGCGGGACGGCCGGGACGCGCATACCGGGTGGGGGTTCAGGCAGGTCGCAGTGCGAGATGGACCGCGTCCGGCACACCTCGGGCAACCCTTATTTCTTCGGTCCTTACCCCGCTGAACCCGGCATTCCGCAACGCCTCCTCGAAGGCCGCCGACGGCTGCGCGGACCAGACGGCGAGGACCCCGCCCGGGGTCAGCCGCGCCGCGCAGGCCGCGAGACCGGAGGCGGAATACAGACTTCCGTTGTCCTCGGTGACGGTCCAGTCGGGTCCGTTGTCGATGTCCAGGCACAACGCGTCGTAACGCTCCGTGGTCGTACGGAGGTGTTCGAGGAGGTCCGTCCGGATGATCAGGACCCTCGGATCGGCCGCCGCGCCGCCGGAGACCCGGCTCAGCGGGCCCTCCCGGTGCCAGTCGACGATCGCCTGCTCCCGCTCGACGACCGCGATCCGCCCCCACCGCTCCTCGGCGGCCGCCCGCACCAGCGAGAACCCGACACCGAGCCCGCCGATGAGCACGGCGGGGTCCGGCCGGTCCGCGGGCAGCGCGGCGAGTGCCGCGTCGACCAGCAGGCGCTCGGAGCGCCCGTCGGAGGTGTCCATCAGGAAGCAGCCGTTGGCGATGATCTCGAAGTCGTCGCCCCGCGCGCGCAGGACGACCTCTCCGTACGGCCCTTCGCGCCGGTCGAGGGTGACCGGGTCGTGCCGTGCCGGGCCGGGGATTCCGGTGAGGCCGGACGAGGAGGGTCTGTGGGTCGCGGGCATCGTGCTCTCCGGTCGGTGTCGGACACTGCTGCCGCCATCCTGGCCCGTCGGCGTTGTGCGGGAAAGGCGGGCGGCACCCCGGTGGCAGTGATCGCTGAGAGCGAACGTCTGCTCGGGAACATTCGGCACCTCAGGGGCATTGAGTCGGCATAACTCAACTTGCTTGCCGAAGGGGAGATCATGACTGCTGAGCCCAACGAGTCCGACACGTTCACGCCGATCGACCTGCCCGTGCTGCCGCTCGACGACGAGGTGGTGCTGCCGGGGATGGTGGTGCCCCTGGAGCTGTCGGACACCGAGGTGCGCGCCGCCGTCGAGGCCGCGCAGGCCGTCGCTCGGTCCGGCGGGGGCAAGCCCGAGGTGCTGCTCGTGCCGCGTATCGACGGGAACTACACCGGGACCGGTGTTCTCGGAACCGTCGAGCAGGTCGGGCGGCTCTCGGACGGGGACCCGGGCGCCCTCATCCGCGCCCGTGACCGGGTGAGGATCGGGGCCGGGACCAGTGGACCGGGACAGGCGCTCTGGGTGGAGGGCACCCGGGTGGACGTAAAGGTGCCCGATCCTCTGCCGGGCTCCGCGGCCGAGCTGGTCAGGGAATACAAGGCACTGGCCACGAGCTGGCTGAAGAGGCGCGGTGCCTGGCAGGTCGTGGACCGGGTGCAGCAGATCGACGACATCTCCGCGCTCGCCGACAATTCCGGCTACTCGCCCTTCCTGACCACCGCCCAGAAGGTGCGGCTGCTGGAGACCGACGACGCGGTCGCCCGGCTGAAGCTCGCCATCCAGTGGCTCGGCGAGCATCTCGCCGAACAGGATGTCGCCGAGTCCATCGCCAAGGACGTCCAGGAGGGCGTCGACAAGCAG
>DATCWZ010000713.1:0-2102 GCA_036566065.1 Streptomyces sp.
CAGCGGTTCCGCGCGCGTCGTGTTGGCGCGCACATCGGTGCCGCCCTGCTTCTCCGTCATACCCATCCCGAAGAGCACACCGGACTTCAGCGGTGCGGGCCGCAGCCCTTGCTCGTACACATGCGAGGTCAGCAGCGGCTCCCACTCGGCGGCGAGCGCCGGATCGGTCCGCAGCGCGGGCACCGCGGCGTGCGTCATGGACAGCGGGCAGCCGTGGCCCGCCTCGGCCTGCGTCCACACCAGGAAACCGGCCGCGCGCCTGACATGGCCCCCGGGCCTGCCCCACGCGTCCGTCAGACCGGCCCCCACGCCGTGGCCCAGCAGCCGGTGCCAGGCCGGATGGAAGGAGACCTCGTCGATACGGTTCCCGTACCGGTCGTGGGTGCGCAGCCGCGGCGGATTCTCGTTGGCCAGCGCACCCCACTCCTGGGCCTGCGCCGAGCCGGCGGACCTGCCCAGTTCGGCGAGTTCGCCGCGCGCCTCGGCCAGGATTCCGGGCGCGAGATGCCGCTCGACCGCCTCGCTGAGGGCGCGGTCGGCGGTGAAGACGTCATAGCCGACCAGCGGCGGAACCTGGTTGGTCACTGTGTGAGTGGTTGCTGCCATGCCGATACGGTAAGGACGTGCAGGCAGCAAATGAAACACCCGAGCGGCCACCGGGGCGGCTCAGCCGGGCGCGAGTCCTCTACCGCAACGTATCCAAGCGGCAGATGGCCTGGCGGTTGCTCAAGGACACGGTCAACTCGTGTGTCGAGTACCGCATCCTCGGACTCGCCGCGGAGGCGGCGTTCTTCACGCTGCTGTCCCTGCCACCGCTGCTGCTCGGCCTGATCGGACTCCTCGGATACGTCGACGCGTGGACGAGCACCACCACGGTCGCCTCCATCGAACGCAACATCCTCGGCGCGGCGCAGACGGTGCTGTCCGAGCGGGGTGTCAACGACATCGCCAAGCCGCTCCTGGACGACGTCACGACGGGTGCCCGCCCCGATGTCATCTCGATCGGCTTCGCGATCGCCCTGTGGTCCGGCTCCCGCGCGGTGAACGTCTTCATCGACACCATCACCGTCATGTACGGCCTTGACGGGCACCGCGGCATCGTCAGAACCCGGCTGCTCGCCTTTCTGCTGTACGTGGTCGCGCTGCTGCTGGGGGCGGTCGTGCTGCCGCTGGCCGTGGTCGGACCCGACCGGGTGGTCGACCTCGTCCCCTGGGGCACCGAGGTCATCTCGGTCCTGTACTGGCCGCTCGTCATCGTGCTGACGGTCGCCTTCCTCACCACGCTCTACCACGTCTCCGTGCCGGTCCGTTCGCCGTGGATAGAGGACATGCCCGGCGCACTGGTGGCGCTCGCTATGTGGGTGCTAGGCAGCTTCCTGCTGCGGATCTACCTCACCAGCACGGTCGAGGGGCCCACGATCTACGGCTCGTTGGCCGCGCCCATCGCCGTCCTGCTGTGGATAGGAGTCTCCGCGTTCGCGGTCCTCGTGGGCGCCGCGGTCAATGCCGCGATCGACCGGGTGTGGCCCTCGCTGGCGACGGCCGCCGCCCGCGCCGTCAGCGAACGGGCCAAGGCGGCGGCTGCCGCAGAGATCGTGGCCCGCGCCCAGGCGGGCACCTGGGACGCCTACGCGGACGACGACGAGGACGTGTACATGCCCTCCGAGTTCCCGGAGCGCTGGTCGCGCTTCCTGCCGCCGGACGATGTGAAGTCCAGGCTGCACGCCCAGCACAAGCACGCCAAGGACGCCGCCAAGGACGCCGGGAAGCCGGGCTCTCCGTAACGGTGCGGGCTGCTCAGACGGGGTCCACGCAGTCCGCCGGGGACGTGCCCGGGTCCGTGAGTGCCATGCCCAGGCGGGCGCGCTCGGTCACCCAGCGGGTCGGACGGTGGCGGGGGTCGCCGGTCGACGCGTACAGCGCCTGGTGCAGCTCCAGCATCCGGCCCGCGCCGATCCGGTCGCCCCAGGCCAGCGGCCCCGCCGGGCAGCCGAGCCCGGTCGTGACCGCCAGGTCGATATCGGCCGGGGTCGCGATGGAGCGCTCCGCGATGGACGCGGCGACGGAGACGATCGAGGCCAGCAGCCGCTGTGCCACCGAGC
>DATCWZ010000715.1:0-3076 GCA_036566065.1 Streptomyces sp.
GCGCGGCGGCGGGCTGCACTTCCGGGCCGGGCAACTGGTCCTCGCCGACTCGGCGGCCCGGCGCGACGCGACGGACCGGTGGGCGACGGACGAGCCGGTGCTCGCCGCCCTCGCCGAGGCGCTCGGGATCGAGCGCGGGAAGACCGACGACTCCCCCGCCATCGAGGACGACACGGCAACGGTGCTGGCCGCCGTCCATGACGCGCTCATGGAACTGGAGGCCGTACGGCAGCGACGGGCCATCGAGAAGGCGGCCTTCGACAATGTCTGGCGAGGACAGTGACCTCGCGTCACACTTTCCCGGGCCGCGCGGTGGCACTGGCGGACTCGGGTCTGCCGGCCGCGACGCAGGGGCTGGTTGGATCGCCGACGCCGCGGGCGGGGTGACCGACGAGGCGTGGGCGAACGCCGCCAAGCACTACGACGAGGACCAGCTCGTCGCTCTCATGTCCCTCATCGCCGTCATCAACGCCTACAACCGCATCAATGTGATCAACCGTCAGCCCGCCGGCACCTACCGGCCCGGTCAGTTCGGCTGACGCGGCAGCGGTGCGCCGTCGACGTACAGATCGACGCGCTCGTTGTAGAACGCCACCATGCCCGCGATGCGGCTGACGGCGGGGGTTGGGAAGTCGTACACCCAGAGGATGTCCTCATGCGCGGTGACGCCGCTGTCGAACGACCAGTAGCCGCTGGTCGTCCCCTTGTACGGGCAGCGGGTCACCGTGCCGGTGCGCCGCAGCCGGGACCAGTCGACGTACGCACGGTCCAGGTAGTAGCGGGTCGGCAGGCCGGTCTCGAACAGCTTGACGCAGTGGGGTGCTTCCGCGAGTACGACGCCGTCGAGTTCGACCCGGACGCTGCTGGAGGAACGCAGCGCGTCCACGCGGGAGTACGGACTCCTCGGGTGGACGAAGACCGGCTCGTCCTCCTCGAACCAGGAGTCCAGCATGTCCCACTCGAACCTGACGGTGCCCCGCAAGGGCTCCGGGGCACCGTCGGCCCACACCCAGGCCGCACCCTCGCGGACCTCGGACGCGACCCGCAGGGTATGGCGCCGCGCCGGTCCGGGGCCCAGCACTTCGACGTGCCCGTCGTCACTGAGCACCCCGGCAACCAGGTCCGCGAGCGGGATGCTGTACTGCGGGTAGGGGCGCCATTCCCACACGTACAGTGCGCGCCGCGTGTCGAAGACGACGTGGCCGCCGACGGTTCCCCGGATGCGCCGGGGCACGGGCTCGACATGCCCGACAGGGACGATCGGGCCCGGGTACCGCACGCTCTCGTCCGCCATGGGCGGCCACCTCGGTTCGCTCGTCTCCGTGCGGCGCCCCGGCATCCCGGCGTCCGTCCATTTCGCCTGAAATACTACCGATCACGGACCGGACGGCACCCGGAGGGAAGACGATGCACACTGAGGACGACCGCGACTCCCTCGACCGGGCGACACAGGAATTCCTCGCGGCGCGTCCGCGCCTGTTCGGCATCGCCTACCGGGTGCTCGGCAGCGCCGTGGAGGCCGAGGACGTCCTCCAGGACACCTGGCTCCGCTGGCAGGGCACCGACCGTACGGGGATCATCGAGCCGCAGGCGTTCCTGGCCACCGTCACCACCCGGCTCGCCATCAACACGGCCACGACCGCCCGGGCGCGGCGGGAGTCGTACGTCGGCCCGTGGCTTCCCGAACCCTTCGACACGAGCCCGGACCCGCTGGTGGGAGCGGAGCGGGCGGAGACGGTCGAACTGGCGGTCCTCCTCATCCTGGAGAAGCTGAACCCGGTGGAACGCGCCGCGTATGTGCTGCGGGAAGCGTTCGACTATCCGTACAAGCAGATCGCCGACATCCTGGAGACGAGCGAGGCCAACTCCCGGCAGTTGGTGAGCCGTGCGCGCAGGCACCTGGCCGCCGAGCGCCGGGTACGGGTCGGCCGCGGCGAGCACCGGCGTCTGCTGGAGGTGTTCCTCTCCGCGGCGCGTACGGGTGATCTGCGTGCCCTGGAGGATGTTCTCGCGGCGGACGTCGTCAGCTACGCCGACGGCGGCGGGTCACGCGGCGCCTCGAAGATCCCCGTGGTGGGACGCCCGCGTGTCACCCGGTACCTGGCCGCTTTCGCGCCGCGCTTCTGGCCCGGGACAGACATTCGATGGGTGGAGGCCAACTGCCGCCCGGCGGTACTGGTGCTGTCGCACAGCAAGGCGATCGCCCTGCTGTGCGCCGATGTGTCGGCCGAGGGGATCGACCGGATCATGTGGGTGATGAACCCCGCCAAGCTGGCGCCGTATGTGGCGTCGCTGGACATCTGACCCTTCTCAGTCGTTGTCCGCCTTGCCGGACTGCTCGTCGTCGACGATCTCCGCGTCGACGACCTCCTCGTCCGTGCCGGTGGCTCCCGCGGATCCGTCGCCCTCACCCTGCGTGCCGCCCTGCGGTGTGCCCTGGGCCTGGGCGTAGATGGCGGTCCCGATCCGTTGCGCGGCGGCCGCCGCCTTTTCGTTGGCGGCGCGGACGGCGGCGTCGTCGTCACCCTTGAGCGCTTCCTTCAGCTCGGCCAGCGCGCTCTCCGTCTCGGACCTCACATCGCCGGGGATCTTGTCGGTGTTGTCCGCGAGCAGTTGCTCGGTCCGGTAGACGAGCTGCTCGCCCTGGTTACGGGCCTCGGCCGCCTCCTTGCGACGGCGGTCCTCCTCGGCGTGCGCCTCGGCCTCCCGGACCATCCGGTCGATGTCGTTCCTGGGCAGCGCCGAGCCTCCGCTGACGGTGATCTTCTGTTCCCTGCCGGTGCCGAGGTCCTTGGCCGTGACGTGCATGATGCCGTTGGCGTCGATGTCGAAACCGACCTCGATCTGCGGCACGCCGCGCGGCGCCGGCGGCAGGCCGGTGAGCTCGAACATGCCGAGCTTCTTGTTGTACGCCGCGATCTCGCGCTCTCCCTGGTAGACCTGGATCTGCACGGACGGCTGGTTGTCGTCGGCCGTCGTGAAGATCTCGGAGCGCTTGGTCGGGATGGTCGAGTTGCGCTCGATGAGCTTCGTCATGATGCCGCCCTTGGTCTCGATGCCGAGCGACAGCGGCGTG
>DATCWZ010000213.1:0-2345 GCA_036566065.1 Streptomyces sp.
AGGACGCAGACCCCGGCGGCCAGGGCGAGGAACAGGATGATCTCCGGGACGCCCTGGAGGCCGAGCCGCAGCAGCGCGCCGTGCAGTGACTGGTTGGCCAGGCTGTCGGGGCTGTCGCCGAGCCCGGCGCCCGCGAGATGGTGCACCCAGTACGTCCACGAGTCGTACGGCATGGCGGCCCAGGCCAGCGCCGTGCAGCCGGCGAACACGGCGCCGCCGGTCGCCGCCGCCCGCCGTCTGCCGGTCAGCCGGAGGAACACGGCGAACAGCAGGATGGCCGGCTGGAAGGCCGCGGCGACCCCGGTCAGGACGCCGGACAGCCGTTCATCGCGTACGGCGAAGCAGGCGACGAGGATCAGCAGGACCGGCAGGATGCTGGTCTGCCCCAGGTACAGGGCGTTGCGCACAGGCAGCGAAAGCATCAGCAGACCGGTCGCCACCGGGACCGCGAGGAGCGTGGTGCGCCGCCCGGCCGGGGCGGGCAGCGCCCTGGCCGCGACCACGCCGAGCGCCGCGACGAGCAGCAGGGACCCGGCGGTCCAGACGATCCCGAGGGCCTGTTCGGACGAGGCGGACAGGGGTTTCAGTACAAGACCGGCGAACGGCGTCCCGGTGAACCGGCCGCTGTCGTACAGCGACCCCGCCACATGCAGGACGCCGTCGTCACCGATCCAGGTGTCCAGCTCGATGAGGCGCTCACCGGGCCGGCGCAGCACCACCGCCATCTGCCGTACCGCGAGCAGGGCCACCACCAGCCAGAGCAGCACTCTGGTGGCCGCCATCCGCGTCCCCACGTTCCCGCCCGCACTGCGCTCCGCATTCGCCACGCTGCGCCGACCCTCCCACCGTTCGTGCACACCCCCTCGGCCCGGGGACATGCGCATGAAACCTCGCACTGCCTTGTGAGCTAGACACAATGAACCCCAACTTCACCTGACTGACACACTCTTTTGTCCGAAAGAATGCTCGAAACGGGAAGTCCGTTACCCTCGCTCCCCGGCCCTGGCTCCCAGTGGCCTGAAACTGTCGTACGAAGGGTGAAATGCGGAACCCCGGCGCCCACCGGGAGCGCAGTATGCACCGCATGACATGGACCGTGGCCCCCGAATCCTTCGACACCCCCGACGCGGCGCTGCTCCGTCGGGACTACTACGACGAGGTGGCCAGCCGCTACTGGGGGCGACCCGCGACGGCCGCCGAGATAGCCGATGGGCTCGCCGACGACGGGGCCGAGCTCCTCGTACCGCCCACCGGGAAGTTCGTCGTCGGCCGGTACGAGGGCAAGCCCGCCAGTTGCGCGGGCCTGCTGCTGGTCGATGCGGAGACCGCGGAGCTGACCCGGGTGTTCGTACGCCCCGAGTTCCGCTCGACGGGCGGGGGCGGGCTGCTGCTCGCCGCGGTCGAACGCGCCGCGCGCGCCATGGGCGTACGGCGGATCCGGCTCGACACCCGGCACGACCTGGTCGAGGCGCGCGGGCTGTACGCGAAGCACGGCTACGAGGAGGTCCCGGCCTTCAACCAGGAGCCGTACGCCGAACACTGGTTCGCCAAGGAGCTGTGAGCGGGTGCTCGGGCGAGTGCTCGGTGCGGGCGCTCAGGGCGCGTGGTCGCGGCGCGGTTCGGGCATGTGCGGCTGCTCGCGGGTGGAGCCGCTCACCTCGGCGGTCAGCTCCGTGACGAGATGGCCCAGGTCGGTCGGCCGCTCGGGCCCCCACCAGTCGCCCAGCAGTTCCGCGAGTGAGTCCTCGCGGGCCCGGGCGAGCCGGACGACGGCCTCCGCCCCCGTGTCCGTGAGCAGGAGCTGCATGCCCTCGCGCCTGGCCAGGCCGCGCTCCTCCACCTGGCGCGCCGCCGTGATGATCGACCGCAGGGGTACGGGGGTGACATCGGCGAGCCGGGCGGGTTCCACCGTGCCGTGGCGCCTGATGCGCAGGAGCAGCCAGCTCGCCTCGGGCAGCAGGTCGTATCCGGCCCTGTCGGTGATCTTCTCGTAGATCTCGCGGCGCCCCTCGCGGGTGGCGAGCACCGACAGCGCGCGGGCGCATTCGTCGTACGAGGAACGCTCGACCGGGTTCGCCCCGAGGGTCTCGCTGGTCTCCGGGGCGGTCACCGAGCCCCGCAGCTTGTCCTCCTTGAGGAACCAGGCGACGACGAAGGCGAGCAGGACGACCGGTGCCGCGTACAGGAAGACATCGGTGATCGAGACGGAGTAGGCGTCCAGGACGGCGGGGCGCAGGGCGGCGGGGAGGCGGGCGACGGCACGCGGGTCGGCGGCCAGCTGGTCGGCGTCGACGCCCGGTGGCAGCGACCGGCCGGCGAGGGAGGCCCCGAGTTTGTCGGTGAGC
>DATCWZ010000627.1:0-7841 GCA_036566065.1 Streptomyces sp.
GCGCAGGCCCACCGAACCGGAGGCCACGGCGGCCACTACCGCCGTACCGGAGCTGGAGCACCGGCCGACCGGACGGGCGCTGAACCCGGGCCCGGCGACGGCCTGAGCGGCCGGGGGACCCGTCCCGGTGGTGACCCCATAGGATTGGGGTCACAATCACACACCAACCCCTGAGGATCGCTGCATGCCTGGCATCACGCGCGAGGAGGTCGCCCACCTCGCCCGGCTGGCGCGTCTGGAGCTGAAGGGCGAAGAGCTCGAGCACTTCGCCGGTCAGCTCGACGACATCATCGGCGCGGTAGCCCGCGTCTCCGAGGTCGCCGACCAAGACGTACCGCCGACCTCCCACCCGCTGCCGCTGACCAACGTCATGCGGGCGGACGTGGTCCGTCCGTCGCTCACCCCCGCGCAGGCGCTCTCCGGCGCCCCGGCCCAGGAGCAGCAGCGTTTCAAGGTGCCGCAGATCCTGGGGGAGGACTAAAAGAACATGACGGACATCACCACCATCATCAAGCTCACCGCCGCGCAGACCGCCGAGAAGATCGCCTCCGGCGAGCTGACGGCCGTCGAGGTCACCGAGGCGCACCTCGCCCGGATCGACGCCGTCGACGAGAAGGTCCACGCCTTCCTGCACGTCGACCGCGAGGGCGCGCTCGCGCAGGCCCGCGCCGTCGACGAGAAGCGGGCGGCGGGCGAGAAGCTCGGCCCGCTGGCCGGCGTACCGCTCGCGCTCAAGGACATCTTCACCACGCAGTCCATGCCGACCACCGTCGGCTCGAAGATCCTCGAAGGCTGGGTCCCGCCGTACGACGCGACCGTCACCCGGCGGCTGAAGGACGCGGGCGTCGTCATCCTCGGCAAGACCAACATGGACGAGTTCGCCATGGGGTCCTCCACCGAGAACAGCGCCTACGGCCCCACCGGCAACCCGTGGGACCTCACCCGCGTCCCCGGCGGATCCGGCGGCGGCTCGTCGGCCGCGCTCGCCTCCTTCCAGGCCCCGCTCGCCATCGGCACGGACACCGGCGGCTCCATCCGCCAGCCCGCGGCCGTCACCGGCACCGTCGGCGTCAAGCCGACGTACGGCGGCGTCTCGCGCTACGGCATGGTCGCCTTCTCCTCCTCCCTCGACCAGGGCGGCCCCTGCGCCCGTACGGTGCTGGACGCGGCCCTGCTCCACGAGGTGATCGCCGGACACGACCCGCTCGACTCGACGTCCATCGACGCCCCGGTCCCGCCGGTCGTCGAGGCCGCCCGCAACGGCTCCGTACAGGGCATGCGGATCGGCGTCGTCAAGCAGTTCACGGGCGAGGGCTACCAGGCCGGTGTCGTACAGCGCTTCAACGAGGCGGTCGAGCTGCTGAAGTCGCTCGGCGCCACGGTCGTCGAGCTGGACTGCCCGTCCTTCGACCTGGCCCTTTCGGCGTACTACCTGATCGCGCCGTCCGAGTGCTCCTCCAACCTGGCCCGCTTCGACGCCATGCGCTACGGCCTGCGCGTCGGCGACGACGGCACGCGGTCCGCCGAGGACGTCACCGGGCTCAGCCGCGAGGCCGGCTTCGGCGACGAGGTCAAGCGCCGCATCATCCTCGGTACGTACGCGCTCAGCTCGGGCTACTACGACGCGTACTACGGCTCCGCGCAGAAGGTCCGCACCCTCATCACCCGGGACTTCAAGAAGTCGTTCGAGCAGGTCGACGTGATCGTCTCCCCGACGACCCCGACGACCGCCTTCCCGATCGGCGAACGCGCCGACGACCCGATGGCGATGTATCTCGCGGACCTGTGCACCATTCCGACCAACCTCGCGGGCAACTCCGCCATGTCGCTGCCCTGCGGCCTGGCCCCGGAGGACGGCCTGCCGGTCGGGCTGCAGATCATCGCCCCCGCCATGAAGGACGACCGGCTGTACAAAGTCGGAGCCGCCGTTGAGGCCGCCTTCGTGGAAAGGTGGGGTCATCCGCTGCTTGAGGAGGCTCCGTCACTGTGAGTGCAATGACCAAGAAGGCCAAGAACTTCAAGAAGTCCAAGTCCGGCGTGTACCTGTCGCTCGGTACCACCGCCTTCGGCGCGCTGAGCGTCGCCAAGCAGGCCAGGCTCGCCCGCCAGGAGAGCGACACGCTCCGGCTGATCGACGCGGCGGTCTCGGCCGCCGCGATCGTCACCGGTCTCGCGATTCTCTACCGCGAACTCAAGCGTCTCGGCGACGACGACGTACTGCTGGGCTGAGAGGGAAAGTTTCACCGTGACTGTCATTGACCTGGTGCCGTACGAGGACGCGCTCGCGACGTACGACCCCGTCATGGGCCTCGAAGTCCATGTAGAGCTCGGCACGAAGACCAAGATGTTCTGCGGCTGCTCCACGGAGCTCAAGCAGGACGCCAACTCGCAGACCTGCCCGGTCTGCCTCGGGCTGCCCGGCGCGCTGCCGGTCGTCAACGAGATCGGTGTCGAGTCCGCCATCAAGATCGGCCTCGCGCTGAACTGCGAGATCGCCGAGTGGTGCCGCTTCGCCCGGAAGAACTACTTCTATCCGGACATGCCGAAGAACTTCCAGACCTCCCAGTACGACGAGCCGATCGCCTACAACGGCTACCTGGACGTCCAACTGGAGGACGGCGAGGTCTTCCGCGTACACATCGAGCGCGCCCACATGGAGGAGGACACCGGCAAGTCGACGCACATCGGCGGCGCCACGGGCCGCATCCAGGGCGCGTCGCACTCGCTGCTCGACTACAACCGGGCCGGCATCCCGCTCATCGAGATCGTCACCAAGCCGATCGAGGGCGCCGGGGCCCGCGCCCCGGAGGTCGCCAGGGCGTACGTCGCGGAGCTCCGCGAGCTCATCAAGGCGCTCGGCGTATCGGAGGCCCGGATGGAGATGGGCCAGATGCGCTGCGACGTCAACCTGTCGCTGCGGCCCATCGGCACCCAGCCCCTGGGCACCCGCTCCGAGACGAAGAACGTGAACTCGCTGCGTTCGGTCGAGCGGGCCGCGCGCTACGAGATCCAGCGGCACGCGGCGGTGCTGAGCTCCGGCGGCACGGTCCTGCAGGAGACCCGGCACTTCCACGAGGAGGACGGCTCCACATCGGCCGGCCGGATCAAGGACAACGCCGAGGACTACCGCTACTTCCCCGAGCCCGACCTGGTGCCGGTCGCCCCGGCCCGGGAGTGGGTCGAGGAGCTCCGCAAGGGCCTCCCGGAGTTGCCGCGGCTGCGCCGCAAGCGGCTCAAGGAGGAGTGGGGCGTCTCCGAGCACGACATGCAGTCCATCCTGAACGCGGGCGCGGTCGACCTCATCGTCGCCACCACGGACGCGGGCGCCCCCTCGGACCAGGCCCGCAAGTGGTGGATGGGCGAGCTGGCCCGTAACGCCAACGAGACCGGCCGCGGCCTCGACGAGCTGGGCATCACCCCCGCGCAGGTCGCCCGGGTCGCTGAGCTCGTCGCTTCCGGCGACCTGAACGACAAGCTGGCGCGCCAGGTCCTGGACGGGGTCCTCGCGGGCGAGGGCGACCCGGACGCCGTCGTCGCCAAGCGCGGCCTGAAGGTCGTCTCGGACGACGGCGCGCTGGGCACCGCCGTGGACGAGGCCATCGCGGCCAACCCGGCCATCGCGGACAAGATCCGCGGCGGCAAGATCGCCGCGGCGGGTGCGCTGGTCGGCGCGGTCATGAAGGCCACCCGCGGCCAGGCCGACGCCGCGCGGGTGCGGGAGCTGATCCTGGAGAAGCTGGGCGCCGAGGGCTGACGTTCCGGCCGTTGTACGGGCTCCGTACGAGCAGGGGCGGTGCACCCGGAATTCCGGGCGTACCGCCCCCTTTCGTACGCACGGTCCGCCGCTTTTGGTGTGACTTTCCAGTCCTGTGACTATCAACACGAAGTGGTCAAATGATCATTATTGGCTGTCAGAGTGACAGTTCACAGGTCATGTGACCTTTACGGGACGTTCTCCCTCTCGCCCGCTAAAGATCCGCACACCTTCAGGGAGCACGTCCGTTGGCTGCCATCGCCCGCTGGTGCCTCAGGCACCGCCTCGCCACCGTCCTCATCTGGCTGTTCGCGCTGGGCGGCGCGGGTACGGCGGCGGCCCTGGCCGGCACCTCGTACTCCAACGACTACGACGTGGCCGGCACGGAGTCGGGCCGGGCGGGCGACCTCCTGCAGGCCGGGTTCACCGGCCTGGGCGGCGACACCGACACCATCGTCTGGCACACCTCGGACTCCACCGTGCGCGCCGCGGACGTCAGGGGGACGATGACCCGGACGCTGCAAGCGGTCGATGACCTGCCCGGCATCGGCGCCGTCTCCAGCCCCTACGAGGCGTCGGGCACCGGGCAGATCAGTACGGACGGGCGCACGGCCTACGCCACCGTCACCTTCGATCACGAGGCCGAAGAGATTCCCCGGGCGCAGGCACAGGCCCTGGTGGACACCGCGAAGGCGGCCGAGACCGATGGGCTCCAGGTCGAGCTGGGCGGCAGCGCCGTCGCGTCCACCGAGGCGACGTCCGTACACCTCAGCGAGGCCATCGGAGTGGCCGTCGCCGCTGTCGTCCTCTTCCTCGCCTTCGGCTCGCTGGCCGCCAGCGCACTGCCCATCGCCACCGCACTCGTCTCCGTCGGCACGGCGTACGCGGGCATCGTGCTGCTCGGCCACCTGATGACCGTCGCCGACTTCGCACCGATGCTGGGCATGCTGATCGGGCTCGGTGTCGGCATCGACTACGCGCTGTTCATCGTCACCCGGCACCGCAGAGGACTGCGACGGGGCAGAACCGTCGACGACGCGGTACGCAACGCCGTCGTGACCACCGGACGCGGCGTCGTCTTCGCCGGTGCCACCGTCTGCGTCGCCCTGCTCGGCATGCTGATCCTGCGGCTCGGATTCCTCAACGGCGTCGCGATCGCGGCCTCGCTCACCGTCGTACTGACCGTCGCGGCCTCCGTGACCCTGCTGCCCGCGCTGCTCTCCCTCATCGGCATGCGGGCGCTGAGCCGCCGCGAACGCAGACAGCTCGCCGAGAGGGGGCCGCGGCCCGAACTGCTCACCGGCTTCGCCGCCCGCTGGTCCGCGTTCATCGAGCGGCACCCCAAACTGCTCGGCGGACTGGCCGCGGTGGTGATGGCCGTCCTCGCGCTGCCGACGTTCTCCCTGCATCTGGGCACGTCCGACCAGGGCAACAATCCGACGACGGCCACCACCCGGCAGGCGTACGACCTGCTCGCCGACGGGTTCGGCCCCGGGGTCAACGGGCCCCTGGTGATCGCCGCGCACCTCGACGGCGCCGGTGACCGGCCCGCCCTGGACGCGCTGCCCGCCGCGCTGCGGAACAGTGACGGCGTAGCCTCCGCGAGCCCTGTGACGTACAACAGCACCGGCGACGCCGCGTACATCACGGTGATCCCCGAGTCGGCGCCCCAGTCGCAGCACACCAGCGAACTCGTCGACCGGCTGCGCGACGACGTCCTGCCGCAGGCGGTCGCCGACACCTCGCTCGACGCGCATGTGGGCGGGGTGACGGCCGGCTACGACGACTTCGCCCAGGTCATCGTCGGCAAACTGCCGCTCTTCATCGGTGTGGTCATCGGGCTCGGCTGTCTGCTCCTGCTGGCCGCCTTCCGGTCGATAGGCATCCCGCTGAAGGCCGCCCTGATGAACGTGGCCGCCGTCGCATCGTCGTTCGGGGTGGTGGTCACGGTCTTCCAGTGGGGCTGGGGGACCGAACTGCTGGGGCTCGGCAGCGCGGGCCCGATCGAACCCTTCCTGCCGGTGATCATGGTCTCGGTCCTGTTCGGGCTCTCGATGGACTACCAGGTGTTCCTCGTCGGCCGGATATACGAGGAGTGGCTGGACACCGGCGACAACCGGCGCTCGGTCCGGGTCGGCCTCGCCGAGACCGGCAGAGTCATCAACTCCGCCGCCGTGATCATGATTTCGGTCTTCCTCGCCTTCGTCCTCAGCGGAGACCGGGTCATCGCCATGTTCGGCATCGCGCTCGCCGCCGCCGTGGCCCTGGACGCCTTCGTCCTGCGCACCCTGCTGGTGCCCGCCCTGATGCACATGCTGGGCAGGGCGAACTGGTGGCTGCCGCGCTGGCTGGACCGGATCCTGCCCCGTATCAGCATCGAGGCGCCGGACCTCGTACCGCAGCATGCGACCATCTCAGGGGCGCTCACCAGCGACGAGGCCGAACCCGTCGCGGAGCGCGTCCCCTGACAACGGCGTTAAGGAGTCTCATGTTCGCGGTGTCCCTGGGAGACGACGGGGCGGAACTGCGCCCCCTGGAGCCATGGCAGGCGGCGGAATTCCTGGCCCATATCGACCGGGCGCGCGAACTCGTCGACCCATGGATTCCGTTCGCGGGGCGCGCCACCGACCTCGCCTCCGCCCGGGCGCTCCTCCAGCGGTACGCGGACATGCAGGCGGCCGACACCGGGCGGCTGTACGGCATCTGGCTGGACGGCACGCTCGTCGGCGGCGTCCTGTTCCGGATCTTCGACGCTGAGTCCGGGAACTGCGAGGCGGGCTGCTGGCTCGAGACGGCGGGGCAGGGGCACGGGCTGGTTACCAGGGCGGTACGGAAGCTGATCGACTGGGCCGTCGATGTACGGGGCATGCACCGCGTCGAGTGGGTTGCCTCCAGCGCCAACGCCCGCAGCATCGCGGTGGCCCAGCGGCTCGGCATGACGCGCGACGGGGTGCTGCGCGAGAGCTATCCGTACCGGGGGATACGGCACGACTCGGAGATCTGGTCGGTGCTGGCCCCGGAATGGCGCGCCCGGCGGGGGTGAGAGGGGCCGGGGCCGGCGGCGTTAAGGACGTTCTCATCCGGGACGCCTAGCGTGCGGCGTATGAACAACACCCCCTCCAGCACCTCCTCGTCCGCCTCGTCCGACTCCGCCGTCGACGACCGCGACGAGGAGACGACCGCGACGGACGACGGCACCGTGCCCGGCCCGGCGGCCGCCGATTCCTCCGGTGATGGTGACGGGGAGGCTTACGACGAGGCCGACCTGGAACCCGACCCCTACGACGAGGCGGAGGCCGCCGCCTCCGCCGGGGTCGGTGCGGGGGCCACGGCCGTCGTGGCGGCCGGCCTCGGCATCGTCTCGCTGTCCGGGGCCTGGACCGGCAGGGTCGCCGCCGAGCGGGAGACACTGCTCGGACAGATCAAGACCTCCGGCGGCGGGAGCGCGGCCCAGCAGATCTCCGAGATCTACGCCGACGCCTGGCACACCACTGCCTTCGTCAACGGCCTCTTCGCCCTGCTCGCCCTGCTGGCCGGTGTCTTCGTGCTCGTACGTCCCGCCTTCGGAGCACCCGCGCCCCATCCGCAGCCCGGCTGGATCCGTGCCGTCGCCAGGGCCGGTATCGCACTCGGTGTGCTCGGCGTACTGATCTCCGTCGGCATGTACTTCGACCTGTTCGTCTCCCTGCCCGACGCCCCGGCGGCGACCGGCGCCGCCCAGTGACCCGACCGCCCGGCACGGCCCAGGCCTCCGGGCGCCCAGAGTGTGCCTTCCCTAAGGCACCCCCCGCCCGCGCCTAAGGCATCGCGCACACGGATATGCGGCAGTCGCCCCATGCGGCGGCACCCCCTGGCGGACGACAGTGGAGGCACGGCAGAACCGGCCCCGGCCAGTCGCCGGACCGAGCCCCGACAGGCCGTCGTCACCAGGGAGAAGACCATGTTCGAGTACGAATCCCACACGATCAGATCGGCCGAGCTGATACGCCGGGCGGAGAACTACCGCATCGCCCGGCAGGTCATGGCCGCCCGGCGGGCGGCACGCCGCTCCCGGCGGAACGACACCGAGGGGCGGGTGAGCGCGGAG
>DATCWZ010000792.1:0-3392 GCA_036566065.1 Streptomyces sp.
CGTGCAGCCGGCGCTGCCTCGCGGCGCGCAGCATCTGCGGGCCGCGGCCCATCACGGTGAGCGCGGAGGCGAACGTACCGCCGGAGAAGACGGCGTTGCTGCGGACGAACCCGTCGACGGTCAGCGGCATGGCCCGGGGGAGCCGGTTGACAGTGAAGAAGACGCCGAGGTCATGCGGTACGGAGTCGAAGCCGCAGGAGTGCACGAGACGCGCACCCGTCTCCCGGGCCCGCGCGTCGTGCTCCAGGTACATCCGGTCGACGAACTCGCTCTCGCCGGTGAGGTCGGCATAGTCCGTACCCGCGTCCGCGCAGGCGGCGACGAGCTTCTCGCCGTACAGCAGATATGGTCCCACGGTCGACGCCACCACATGGGCGGACCGCGCCAGCTCGCCCAGCGCCTCCGGGTCGTCCGCGTCGGCGCACACCAGCGGCACATCCGCGCACTGCGGCCGGATCGCGGCGAGGCGCTCGCGCAGGTGTTCCAGCTTCTCGCGGCTGCGGCCCGCCAGCGCCCAGCGGCACCCTTCCGGCGCATGCGCGGCCAGATATTCGGCGGTCAGCACCCCCACGAAGCCGGTCGCACCGAAAAGGATGACGTCATAGGGACGTTGAGTCCCGTCCTGCCTGTTCACGACTGCCTCCGCTGGGGTCGGCGTCTAACGACCCGGTGCACCAGGCCGTAAGTGGCAGCCAGAGGGTAGCGGAACGGTTCGTGGCGGTGCACGGCCGGGCGGGCCGAGGTGCGAGAGGATCCGGGAGTGGGAGCTAAGCGCTTGCTCGGCCGAAAGGGTTGTGCCGGAGGCGCCGGGTTCCTAACATCATCGATGTTACATCAGTAGTGTCACACCGCTGGGGGCTTGATGGCGACGACTGGGAACGGACCGCGCGGCCCGCTGGACGGGGTGCGCGTGGTCGAACTCGCGGGCATCGGACCCGGCCCGTTCGCCGCGATGCTGCTGGCCGATCTGGGTGCCGATGTGGTCCGGGTGGACCGGCCGGGCGGTGCGGGTCTGGGCACCGACCCGGCGTACGACCTCACCAACCGCAACAAGCGGTCGGTGCTCATCGACCTCAAGGCCGACGGCGGGCCCGGACTCGTCCTGGACCTCGCAGCACGCGCGGACATCCTCATCGAGGGCTACCGGCCGGGCGTCGCCGAACGCCTCGGCGTGGGCCCCGACGAGTGCCTGGCGCGCAATCCGCGCCTCGTCTACGGGCGGATGACCGGCTGGGGCCAGGACGGGCCGCTCGCCGGCCGGGCGGGACACGACATCGCGTACATCGCCGTCACTGGCACCCTGTCCATGATCGGCGAGCCCGGCGGACCGCCCGCCGTGCCGGTGAATCTGCTCGGCGACTACGCGGGCGGCTCGCTCTACCTCGTCGTCGGCGTGCTCGCCGCGCTGCGGCACGCCCGTACGCCGGACGGCACGGGGCAGGTGGTCGACGCCGCCATCGTGGACGGCGCCGCCCATCTGGCCACGATGATCCACGGGATGCTGGCCGCGGGCGGCTGGCGGGACCGGCGCGGCTCGAACCTGCTGGACGGCGGCTGCCCGTTCTACGGCTGCTACGAGACCTCCGACGGCGGGTACATGGCCGTCGGCCCGCTGGAGCAGCGGTTCTACGACGAGTTCATCGAGCTCCTCGGCATCGGCGATACGGCCCCCGCGCGCGACGATCCGGCCCGCTGGGAGGAACTGCGCACCGCCGTCGCCGACCGGTTCAGGACCCGCACCCGCGCGCAGTGGACCACGGTGTTCGAGGGCACGGACGCCTGTGTGGCGCCCGTCCTCTCGCTCGGCGAGGCGCCCCGCCATCCGCATATCGCGGCCCGCGCCACCTTCGTCGAGCACGGCGGGCTCACCCAGCCCGCGCCCGCCCCCCGCTTCTCCGCGACGCCCGTCTCCGTGCACAGCGGGCCCGCCCTGCCGGGGGCCGATACGGAGGCCGTCGCGGCAGACTGGGATGTACCGGGCATTCTGGTCACCGCTCGGGACGCCGCCGGCTGAGGCTCAGCACCACCACATCCAGGAACCGGCTCCAGGGGGTTTGAAGTGCAGCGGCAGATCTTCACCGAAGAACACGAGGCGTTCCGCGCGACCGTCCGCACCTTCCTGGCCAAGGAGGTCCTCCCGTACTACGAACAGTGGGAGAAGGACGGCATCGTCTCGCGCGAAGCATGGCTCGCGGCGGGAAAACAGGGCCTGCTCGGCATCGCCGCGCCCGAGGAGTACGGCGGCGGAGGCAACCCCGACTTCCGCTACAGCGCCGTCCTCGCAGAGGAATTCACCCGGGCGGGCGTTGCCGGGCTCGCGCTCGGCCTGCACAACGACATCATCGGCCCATACCTCACCGGCCTGGCCGACCGGGAGCAGAAGCGGCGCTGGCTGCCCGGGTTCTGCCGCGGCGAGATCATCACCGCCATCGCGATGACGGAACCCGGCGCGGGCTCCGACCTCCAGGGCATCCGGACCACCGCCGAGGACAGGGGCGACCACTGGCTGCTCAACGGGTCCAAGACGTTCATCTCCAACGGAATCCTCGCCGACCTGGTCGTCGTCGTCGCCGGGACCACGCCCGAGGGCGGCGCGAAGGGGCTCTCGCTGATCGTCGTCGAACGCGGTGCCGAGGGCTTCGAACGGGGCCGTAACCTCGACAAGATCGGCCAGAAGTCCCAGGACACCGCCGAGCTGTTCTTCAACGACGTACGGGTGCCCAAGGAGAACCTCCTCGGTCAGCGCGACGGCGCCTTCGTCCACCTGATGACCAACCTGGCCCAGGAACGCATGGGCATAGCGGTCGCGGCCATCGCGGGCGCCGAGCACCTCCTGGAGATCACCACCCGGTACGTCAAGGAGCGCGAGGCGTTCGGGCGGCCGCTCTCCGCGCTCCAGCACATCCGGTTCGAGATCGCCGAGATGGCCACCGAGTGCGCTGTCACCCGGTCCTTCATCGACCGCTGCATCGTCGACCACTCCGACGGCGCACTCGACGCCGTACACGCCTCGATGGCCAAGTGGTGGGCCACCGAACTGCACAAGCGTGTCGCCGACCGCTGCCTGCAACTGCACGGCGGCTACGGCTACATGGCGGAATACCCGGTAGCCAGGGCGTTCACCGACGGCCGCATCCAGACCATCTACGGCGGGACGACCGAGATCATGAAGGAGATCATCGGCCGCTCGCTGCTCGCCTGAACCGGACCCGCCCAGCCCCTCCGTCGTCGTACAACCACCCTTGAAAGGCAGCAGTTGTGAGTACCGAAGCATTCGTCTACGACGCGATCCGCACCCCGCGCGGTCGCGGCAAGGCCAACGGCGCCCTGCACGGCACCAAGCCGATCGATCTCGTCGTCGGCCTCATCCACGAGCTGCGCGACCGTTTCCC
>DATCWZ010000796.1:0-3584 GCA_036566065.1 Streptomyces sp.
GCGGGCACGGGGTGCGCGAGCCGCTGGTCGAGAAGGTCCGCAAGGCGGTCGACGAGCTCGGGTACGTACCGAACCACGCGGCCAGGACGCTGGTCACCCGGCGGACCGGGGCGGTGGCCGTGATCATCGCCGAGCCGGAGGTCCGGATCTTCACCGACCCGTTCTTCTCCCAGCAGATCCGCGGCATCAGCAAGGAACTGACCGCCCATGACACCCAGCTCGTCCTGCTGCTCGTGGAGGGGCCCGGGGACTTCGACCGGATCGCGCGCTATCTGTCCGGCGGTCACGTCGACGGCGCCCTCGCCTTCTCGCTGCACACCGATGACCCGATGCCCGCGATCACCCGGCGGGCCGGCATTCCGACGGTGTACGGGGGAAGGCCGAGCTGGGACGCGGCCCCCGGCGACCAGGCCGTGCCCTATGTGGACGCCGACAACCGGGGCGGGGCGCGGGCGGCGGTGCAGTATCTGCGGGAGCTGGGGCGCGAGCGGATCGCGTACATCGGGGGGCCGCCCGACCAGACGTCGGCGATCGACCGGCTCGACGGCTACCGGGACATCCTGCTGGACGTCGACCCGACGCTGCTGGCCGATGGCGCGTTCACCGTGGAGAGCGGGGCGCGGGCGATGGCCGGGCTGCTGGAGCGGCGGCCCGACCTGGACGCGGTGTTCGCCGCGAACGACCTGATGGCCTCCGGTGCGCTGCGGGTGCTGCGCGAGCGCGGGATCACCGTGCCCGGGCAGGTCGCGCTGGTCGGCTTCGACGACATGAACTCGGTGGCCGAGGCCACCGATCCGCCGCTGACCACCGTCCGTCAGGACATCGAGGGCATGGGCCGTCTGATGGCCAGGCTGCTGCTGCGGGGGCTCGACCGGGACCGTACGGAAGGCGAGACCCTCGACTCGGTGATCACCCCGACCACACTGGTGCGCCGGGCCTCGGCCTGACCGGCCCCGCCTAGGGCACGGCAACGCCACCGGCCCCCGGGACGGGTCCCGGGGGCCGGTGGCGGCTGTGTGCGAAGTGCTGCCGACAGCAATGGAGCTGCTGATCCCAGAGGGATCAGAAGTCCATGTCACCGCCCGGCATGCCGCCCGGGGCGCCCGCGGGGGCCTTCTCCGGCTTGTCGGCGATGACGGCCTCGGTGGTGAGGAACAGCGCGGCGATGGACGCGGCGTTCTGCAGGGCGGAGCGCGTGACCTTCGCCGGGTCGATGATGCCCTCGGCGATCATGTCGACGTACTCGCCGGTCGCGGCGTTGAGGCCGTGGCCGATCGGCAGGTTGCGCACCTTCTCGACGATGACGCCGCCCTCAAGACCACCGTTGACGGCGATCTGCTTCAGCGGGGCCTCCAGCGCGAGCTTCACGGCGTTGGCGCCGGTCGCCTCGTCGCCCGTCAGGTCGAGCTTCTCGAAGACGGCCGTGGCCTGGAGCAGGGCCACGCCACCACCGGCGACGATGCCCTCCTCGACGGCGGCCTTGGCGTTGCGCACCGCGTCCTCGATGCGGTGCTTGCGCTCCTTGAGCTCCACCTCGGTCGCGGCACCGGCCTTGATGACGGCCACGCCGCCGGCCAGCTTCGCGAGGCGCTCCTGGAGCTTCTCGCGGTCGTAGTCCGAGTCGGAGTTCTCGATCTCGGCACGGATCTGGTTGACGCGGCCCTGGACCTGGTCGCTCTCACCCGCTCCGTCGACGATCGTGGTCTCGTCCTTGGTGATGACGACCTTGCGGGCGCTGCCGAGCAGGTCCAGGCCGGCGTTCTCCAGCTTGAGACCGACCTCCTCGGAGATGACCGTGCCGCCGGTGAGGATGGCGATGTCGCCGAGCATGGCCTTGCGGCGGTCGCCGAAGCCGGGAGCCTTGACGGCCACGGACTTGAAGGTGCCGCGGATCTTGTTGACGACCAGCGTCGACAGGGCCTCGCCCTCGACGTCCTCCGCGATGATCAGCAGGGGCTTGCCCGACTGCATGACCTTCTCCAGCAGCGGAAGGAGGTCCTTCACGTTGCTGACCTTGGAGTTGACGATCAGGATGTACGGGTCGTCGAACGACGTCTCCATACGCTCCATGTCGGTGGCGAAGTACGCCGAGATGTAGCCCTTGTCGAAGCGCATACCCTCGGTGAGCTCGAGCTCGAGGCCGAAGGTGTTGCTCTCCTCGACGGTGACGACGCCCTCCTTGCCGACCTTGTCCATCGCCTCGGCGATCATCTCGCCGATTGCGGTGTCGCCAGCCGAGATCGAGGCCGTCGAAGCAATCTGCTCCTTGGTCTCGACGTCCTTCGCCATATTGGCGAGTTCCTCGCTGATCCGCTCGACCGCGATCTCGATGCCCTTCTTCAGGGCCATCGGGTTGGCGCCGGCAGCGACGTTGCGCAGGCCCTCGCGGACGAGCGCCTGGGCAAGGACGGTGGCCGTGGTCGTACCGTCACCGGCAACGTCGTCGGTCTTCTTCGCAACCTCTTTGACGAGCTCGGCGCCGATCTTCTCCCACGGGTCCTCGAGCTCGATCTCCTTGGCGATGGACACACCATCGTTGGTGATCGTGGGGGCGCCCCACTTCTTCTCGAGAACGACGTTGCGGCCCCTGGGGCCGAGTGTGACCCTGACGGCGTCGGCGAGCTGGTTCATACCCCGCTCGAGTCCGCGCCGCGCCTCCTCATCGAAAGCGATGATCTTGGCCATGTGGTTGGTTCCTCCCGGAACTCCGGATGGATTGGACCGAACCCGACGCCCGCGACGGACGACTCCTCCCCTGTGGCGATCCGTCCCGCCCAGGAGCCGAAGCCTCGCCGGCTCGGCCGCATGCTGTCTCCCCTGCCCCGACTCTTATCACTCTCGGGGGCAGAGTGCTAACGCCAATCATTAGCACTCTCCCTCCCCGAGTGCAAGCTCGCGGTGGGAGCGCTGATGCGGGACCGCACACACTCCCGGAGGGTTTCCGCGGCGGAAACTGGGGGCTGGCAATGTCGCCGTAACCGTCTAACGTGCCCAGCATGGGGGACCGGCTCAGCGCGGCGGATCTGGGTGCCGCGACTCAGTACGTCCAGGCACACGGCAGCGACCTCGATCGAGCACGACTGGCCGTCCTGGTCGACGATGCGCCGGTGGCCGAGAAGACGGTCGCTCTGGCCGTATGTGACCAACTCGGCGACGGCGGATTCCCGGCTCCCTGGAGCAACGGCCGCGGCTCCCTCGATGCGACCTGCTACCGCCTGTCCCAGATCGCCGACTTCGGCGTCGCCGCGAGCGCTGCGACCGATCGCGCGATCGGCTTCCTCGCCTCCCACCAGCGCAACGACGGGACGTTCGAGGAGGACCGCACGGTGGGCTTCAACGCGCCGCCGTGGGCGCGTCCCGGTGATCCGGCGGCCCTGCTCTACGTCACGGCGAACTGCGCTTACACGATCTTGGCGGGGCTGCAGCTCCGATCCGGGTCTGCCCCGGGACGGCGGCCAAGCGTCGCGGTCGCCCGAGCGGCGACCCATCTCGCCAGCAGAATCGGCAGTGACGGGAGGCTGCCATCTTTCCTCCACACCCATTGGCTCGCCAACCCCGTCCTCCGCGCGGCCGGCTTCGACGCG
>DATCWZ010000800.1:0-4495 GCA_036566065.1 Streptomyces sp.
GACGCGGCGCCGATGACGTTGTCCCGGCGGGCCGGGGGCTGTCCGCCGTCGAAGCCCGCGGCGATCACTGTGACCCGTACCTCATCGCCCAGGGCGTCGTCGATGACGGCGCCGAAGATGATGTTGGCCTCCGGGTGTGCCGCCTCGCTCACCAGCTGGGCGGCCTCGTTGATCTCGAAGAGACCGAGGTCGCTGCCGCCGGAGATGGAGAGCAGGACGCCCCTGGCGCCGTCGATGGACGCCTCCAGGAGCGGCGAGGAGATCGCCATCTCCGCGGCGGCCACCGCGCGGTCGTCGCCGCGGGCGGACCCGATGCCCATGAGCGCCGACCCGGCCTCGGACATGACCGACTTGACGTCGGCGAAGTCGAGATTGATGAGACCCGGGGTGGTGATGAGGTCGGTGATGCCCTGGACACCCGAGAGCAGCACCTGGTCGGCCGACTTGAACGCGTCGAGCACGCTCACCTGGCGGTCCGAGATGGACAGCAGCCGGTCGTTGGGAATGACGATGAGGGTGTCGACCTCTTCACGGAGCTCGGCGATGCCGTCCTCCGCCTGGTTCGCGCGCCGCCGGCCCTCGAAGGTGAACGGGCGGGTGACCACGCCGATCGTCAGGGCGCCGAGCGAGCGGGCGATATTGGCGACGACGGGCGCGCCGCCGGTGCCGGTGCCGCCGCCCTCCCCGGCGGTGACGAAGACCATGTCGGCCCCCTTGAGGACCTCCTCGATCTCCTCACGGTGGTCCTCTGCCGCCTTGCGACCGACGGCCGGGTTGGCCCCGGCGCCGAGGCCACGGGTGAGTTCACGGCCGACGTCGAGCTTGACGTCGGCGTCGCTCATCAACAATGCCTGCGCATCAGTGTTGATCGCGATGAACTCGACGCCCTTGAGACCGACCTCGATCATTCGGTTGATGGCATTGACACCACCGCCGCCGACACCGATGACCTTGATGACTGCGAGGTAGTTCTGCGGTGCTGCCACGTCGAAGGCCTCTCGCCTCGAGTTACGTGTCGTCGCTTGGTGGTCCCGCCGCGACGACGGATGCCGATTGGGACGGTCCGGACGCCGACCCGAACCCTGACGCTGAAGTTCAGGGTTACCAGTGTGTCTGCTACTAGGACTCTTCCGAACAGGACACTAAGTCGACAAGTGGCGCGCGTTCAACGAACACGCCGAACCTCCCGTTTTTCTTTTCACCCTATGTGATCACCCGTCGCGCTGACCAACCAGGGTGTTGGCCTGGCCAAATGTGCGTCAACTGTCCGATACGGCGGGCGCCGTGGGTGCGCTTACGTCGAAGTGCCCCGCTTTGGGAGCCGCTTTCATGAGAGCGGTGAGGACTCTCGCCTTCACCACTCCTTCCTCACTGCTTCCCCAGGTCACCGTGCGCCCACCGGTGAGCTCCAGGGAGATGGAGTCGAAGGACACGACCCGTAGGGCCTCGGTGTCCGCGGCGACACCTCCCGGGAGTTCACCCGCGACCCGTACCGCTTCCCGCAACAGACGGTCACTGCCGAAACGGCGCAGACTCGCCGACTGATCGGGAGTCAATTCCAGCTTCGGTACCTGACGGGGTGCTTTGTCCACCGTTGCGAAGCGGACGCCTTTCGCGTCCATTTCAATGAACTTTGCGCCCTTTTTCACCAACAGGACCGGCTTTCGTTCGGTCACTTTAAGTGCGATGCCGTGCGGCCATGACCGTACGACATCCACCGAGTCGATACGAGGCAACTTCTGGCGCAACCTCTTCGCCACGGCTTCCGTGTCGACGGAAATCAGCGGCGACCCGACCGGCACCGCCGCGGCCGCCTCCACCTCGGACACGGTCAGCACATCCGTCCCGGTGGTGCCGACCTCCTCGACGCGGAGCCACGGCGAACCGTACAGCAGCCAGATCGCGCCCGCCGCGAGCAGTGCCGCGACGGACGCGATCAGGACGATCCGGGTGCGGACCGGGAGCCCGCGCCCTTCCGGGCCGATGCGGGGCGGGCGTGCCGGGGAGTCCTCGCGCTTGCCCGCCCCGCGCTGGGCAGTCGTCGGTCCGGCCACGCTCGCTCCTTCGCAGGACCCGGGGCGCGCGCCCCGGGTCCGCAGGGCCTCACGCCTGGTGGCGTGAGGCGATCGCCTCGTACACCATGCCGACGAGCAGGTCGTCGGCGTCCCGCCGCCCGAACTCGGCGGCGGCCCTGGACATCTCGTACAGCCGGTGCGGATCGGCCAGCACCGGGAGGATGTTGCCCTGGACCCACTCGGGGGTGAGCGCCGAGTCGTCCACCAGCAGGCCGCCGCCCGCGTTCACCACCGGCTGGGCGTTGAGCCGCTGTTCGCCGTTGCCGATCGGCAGCGGGACGTAGGCGGCGGGGAGCCCGACGGCGGAGAGCTCGGCGACGGTCATCGCGCCCGCGCGGCAGAGCATCATGTCGGCCGCGGCGTACGCGAGGTCCATCCGGTCCACGTACGGTACCGGGATATAGGGCGGCATCCCGGGCATGTTGTCGATGTGCGGCAGTTCGTTCTTCGGGCCGACCACATGGAGGATCTGGATTCCGGACCGCTGCAGCAGCGGTGCGATCCGCTGGATCACCTCGTTGAGGCGGCGGGCGCCCTGCGAGCCGCCGGAGACCAGCAGCGTGGGCAGCGTGGGGTCGAGGCCGAAGGCGTCGCGCGCCTCGGGGCGGACCTTGGCGCGGTCGAGCGTGGCGATGGCGCGCCGCAGCGGGATGCCGATGTAGCGGGCACCGCGCAGCTTGCTGTCAGGGGTGGAGACGGCCACCCCGTACGCGTACCGCGAGCCGATCTTGTTGGCCAGTCCGGGCCGGGCGTTGGCCTCGTGCACGACGATCGGCACACCGACCCGCTTGGCGGCCAGATAGCCGGGCAGGGCGACATAGCCGCCGAAGCCCGCCACGCAGTCCGCCTTGGTGCGCAGCAGGACCTGCTCGGCGGCCTTGATGGTGCCGCGCAGCCGCCCGGGGACGGTGATCAGCTCGGGGGTGGGCCTGCGGGGCAGCGGCACGGCGGGGATGAGCGCCAGTTCGTACCCCCGCTCGGGTACGAGCCTGGTCTCAAGTCCTCGTTCCGTACCGAGGGCAGTGATTCCCACGGTCGGGTCCTGCCTGCGCAGGGCGTCTGCGAGGGCAAGCGCGGGCTCGATGTGGCCGGCGGTCCCCCCGCCGGCGAGTACGACATGCACCGAAATTCACCGCTCTCCGGACGGACGCTTTGTGCCACGCCGTCTCATCGTCTTCCATCTCACCCCGGGCCTCCGCATGGCCAGGGCCGCTTTCGCCGCGGGATCCTCTCTCGCGAAGGCAATCATCAGCCCGATGGCGAACAAGGTCGGCAGCAGGGCCGAGCCCCCGTAGGAGAACAGCGGAAGCGGGACACCGGCGATCGGCAACAGGCCGAGCACCGCACCGATATTGATCACGGCCTGCGCCGTGATCCAGGTGGTCACACCTCCCGCTGCGTACCTCACGAAGGGGTCCTCCGTGCGTCCGGCCACGCGGATACCCGCATAGCCTAGAGCCGCGAACAGGGCGAGCACCGACAGCGTCCCCGCCAGACCCAGTTCCTCACCGGTGATGGCGAAGATGAAGTCGGTGTGCGGCTCGGGGAGTTGGCCCCACTTTTCCACACTCGCACCCAGCCCGGAACCGAACCATCCGCCGGAGGCCAGCGCGTAGATTCCGTGCACCGCCTGCCAGCAGGAGTCGCCGGGGCCCGGTTCGGTGGCCCCGATGCAGCCGAGCCTGGACATCCGGTTGGGGCTGGTCTTGATCAGTACGAATCCGATGAGGCCCGCGAAGGCCAGCACCCCGGCGAAGAGCCTGGTGGGCGCTCCCGCCAGCCAGAGCAGCCCGAACAGGATCGCGGTCAGGATGATCGCGGTGCCCATGTCGCCGCCGAGCATGATCAGCCCGAGAACCATGAAGGCGACCGGGACCAGCGGGACGAGCATGTGCTTCCACTGCGCCAGCAGCCGCTTGTCCTGTTTGCGGGCGAGCAGGTCGGCGCCCCACAGGACGAGGGCCAGCTTGCCGAATTCGCTGGGCTGGAGCTGGAAGGGGCCGCCCAGGTAGATCCAGTTCTGATTGCCGTTGACCGACATCCCTATCCCGGGCACCTGGACCAGCACCATCAGGAAGACCGTGCCCATGAGCAGCGGATAGGCGAGCGCCCGGTGGAGCTTGACCGGCATCCGGGAGGCGACCAGCATCAGCCCGGCGCCGACGGCGGCGGCGAGCAGTTGCTTGCGGAAGAAGTACGTACTGGGCTTGGCCAGCTCCAGGGCCTTGATCATCGAGGCGGAATAGACCATCACCAGGCCGAGCACGGTGATCAGCAGGCTGGAGCCGAGGATCACGTAGTAGGCGGTCAGAGGGCGGTCCCAGGCCCTGCGTGCCCGCTCGTACATCCGCCGGACCCCCGTGCCGTGCGGCGTCCGGGGTGCGCGGAGGCGCCGCGCGGTCCCGGGGGCGGCGCCGCGG
>DATCWZ010000259.1:0-4172 GCA_036566065.1 Streptomyces sp.
TCGGCAGCGCGTCCCGGGCGGAACGGCGTGCGGCCCGCAGCCGCGAAGTAGCCGGGCGGACGCGGGCGTCCGGACGGCGGGTCCGCGGTCCCCCGCGGGAAACCGCTCCAGCAGTGTCTGGCGCACCGCTCCCCCTCGTACAGTGGGACGCCCTCTGGGGGCGTCCGGTGGCCGGTTCTTCGCGACAGCGTCGCCACAGCGGGGTTTCCGCAGCAGGGTGTTGCGGGCAAGCCACAGGGGGCTACGGAAGAGGGGGAACCGTGATCGTCTGGATCAACGGTGCGTTCAGTGCGGGCAAAACCAGCGCCGCGTGCGAACTGATCGATCTGATCCCGAACAGCACCGTGTACGACCCCGAACTGACCGGGGAGAGCCTGCGCCGTCTGCTGCCGCAGAAGAAGCTCGCGGAAGTGACCGACGTCCAGGACCTGCCGATCTGGCGCCGCCTGGTGGTCGACACGGCCGCGGCACTGCTCGCCGAACTGTCCGGGGTACTGGTGGTGCCGATGACGCTGCTGAGGCAGGAGTACCGCGACGAGATATTCGGCGGGCTCGCCTCCCGGCGCATACCGGTGCGTCATGTACTGCTCTCACCTGAGGAAACGATCCTGCGCGGCCGGATCGCCGACCGCGAGGAGTTCGCGGACGATCCCGAACACAGCGAGCGGATCCGGCAGTGGGCGTACGAGCACATCGAGCCCTATCGCGCGGCGCTCGGCTGGATCACGGCGGACGCGCACACCATCGACACCTCGGCCCTGACCCCGCACGAGACGGCCGAGGCGATAGCCGACGCGCTGCGTACGGGCGTGGCCGGCGAGTGCGGGATCGTGCAGACGCCCGAGCCGACCGCGGAGACGGTCGCCGCTGGGGTCCTGCTCTTCGACGAGCAGGGGCGGGTTCTGCTCGTCGACCCTACGTACAAGCCGGGCTGGGAATTCCCCGGCGGGGTGGTCGAGCCGGGCGAGGCGCCCGCGCAGGCGGGGGTCCGGGAGGTCGCGGAGGAGCTCGGGATCGGCCTCGGTGCGGCACCGAAACTTCTGGTGGTGGACTGGGAGTCGCCCGTGCCGCCGGGTTATGGCGGTCTGCGCTTCCTGTTCGACGGCGGTGTGCTGTGCGGTGAGGATGCGGCGCGTCTGCTGCTGCCGGGCGCGGAGCTGCGCGGCTGGCGGTTCGTCACCGAGCAGGAGGCAGCGGCGCTGCTGCCGCCCACCCGGTTCGAGCGGCTGCGCTGGGCGCTGAGGGCGCGTGAACGCTCCACGGTACTCAACTTGGAGGCCGGAGTCCCGGTCGGCTGACCACGCCGGGCGTCGCGCCGCGGCTATCGGGCCGGGTGGTCCCGGAACCCTGCCCTCGGGTGTCTGCGGGCGTGGCTTTCGGGCCAAGTGGCCCCGTGACTCTGCGGTGTAGCGCGCGTGCAGCGCGGTGAGCGCCCGGCATGACGACCGCGGGCGCAGTTGGCGCGGCCTTCCGGGCCGGGTAGTCCCGTGACCCCGCTGTGCAGTGCGTGAGTGATTGCGGTGGTTGGCCCGCCCTGGCAGCCGGGGGCGTATATGGCTCAGGGTTATGGGCTGCGTAGTCCCCTAACCCTGAGCGCGGCACGTGGTGGGCGGCCCGGCATGACGGCTGCGGGCGGTGTTGCGGGGTGGGCGTCCGCCGCGCGCGAGGGGGCTCAGCTCTTCTTCGACTCCGCGTAGTTCCGCAGGAACAGCGCCTCCGTCACTGACAGGCGCTCCAGCTCCTCAGGCGACACGCTCTCGTTCACCGCGTGGATCCGGGCCTCCGGCTCGCTCAGCCCGATGAGCAGGATCTCAGCCTCCGGATACAGCGCGGCCAGGGTGTTGCACAGCGGAATCGATCCGCCCATCCCGGACGACTGCATCTCCTCACCCGGGTACGCGATCCGCATGGCCTCCGCCATCGAGGTGTACGCCGGGCTCGTGGTGTCGGCCCGGAACGCCTGGCCCTGGCCGACCTGTTCGATGGAGATCCGCGCGCCCCACGGCACGTGCGACTCCAGATGCGCCGTCAGCAGCTTCGTCGCCTCGGCGGCGTCCTGACCCGGCGGCACCCGCAGGCTGATCTGCGCCCGCGCGCTCGCCTGCAGCGACGGCGTCGCACCGACCACGGGCGGGCAGTCGATACCGATGACCGTCACCGCGGGCCGGGCCCAGATCCGGTCCGCGACCGTGCCGGTCCCGATCAGCTCCACACCGTCCAGGACACGCGCGTCCTTGCGGAACTCGGCCTCCGGGTACTGCAGTCCGTCCCACACGGCGTCCGTGGCCAGGCCGTCGACCGTCGTCGTGCCGTCCTCCGCGCGCAGCGACGCGAGCAACTGGATCATCGCGGCCAGCGCGTCCGGGCCCGCACCGCCGAACTGCCCCGAGTGCAGATTGCCTTCCAGCGTGTCCAGTTGGACCCGAAGCATCGTCATCCCGCGCAGCGTCGAGGTGACGGTGGGCAGTCCGACCCGGAAGTTTCCGGTGTCGCCGATGACGATCGTGTCCGCCGTCAGCAGTGCGGGATGAGCCTCCGCGTACCGCTCGAGACCGCCGGTGCCCTGCTCCTCCGAACCCTCCGCGATCACCTTCACGGAGACCGGGACACCGCCGTTCGCCTTCAGCGCGCGCAGCGCCAGCAGATGCATGATGAGGCCGCCCTTGCAGTCGGCGGCGCCCCGGCCGAACCAGCGCCCGTCCCGCTCGGTCAGCTCGAACGGCGGGGTGATCCAGGCCGACTCGTCCAGCGGCGGCTGCACGTCGTAGTGCGCGTACAGAAGCACGGTCGGCGCGCCCGCCGGTCCGGGGAGGAAGCCGTAGACCGACTGGGTGCCATCAGGGGTGTCGAGCAGGGCGATGTCCTGGAAGTCCTCGGCGCGCAGCGCGTCGGCCACCCATGCGGCGGCCGCCTCGCACTCGCTGCGGGGGAACTGCGCGGGATCCGCCACCGACCGGAAAGCCACCAGCTCGGCAAGCTCCGCCCGGGCGCGGGGCATCAGCGAGGCGACGGTCTCGGAAATCGGACGGGCGGTCATGGGCACGCTCCTGGTGGGTGCGACGTTGGGTCTGGTGGCGCGGTGTGTGCGCGACCGTATGGCGGTGCCGTATGTACGACAAAGGCATGGCGATCCTCCCACAGGGGGGCCGGGTCACCACGGGCCGTAGGATGCCGTGAGCAGCTTGGGCCACTGGTCGGATCGGGAGCAGAAGCACATCGTGAGCAGCGAGAACGCAGACGCCGGACGTGAGCACGAAGAGCCGGAGGTATGGGACGTCGTCGTGGTCGGCGCGGGCCCGGCCGGGGCTTCCGCGGCGTACGCGGCGGCCGTCGCAGGACGCCGGGTGCTGCTGCTGGAGAAGGCGGAGTTGCCCCGGTACAAGACGTGCGGCGGCGGCATCATCGGGTTCTCCCGCGACGCGCTGCCCCCGGGATTCGAACTGCCTCTGCGTGACCGGATCCACTCGGTGACGTTCTCCCTCAACGGGCGGATGACCCGCACCCGCCGCTCGAAGCGCATGCTCTTCGGCCTGATCAACCGCCCGGAGTTCGATGCGGGACTGGTCGAGGAGGCCCAGAAGGCCGGGGCCGAACTGCGCACCGGCGCCTCGGTGGCGCGGGTCGAACAGCACGGCTCGGCGGTACCCGACAGGCGTACGGTCGCCGTGGTGCTGGCCGGCGGCGAGACGGTTCTGGCCAGGGCGGTCGTCGGCGCGGACGGCAGCGCGGGCCGGATAGGAGCTCATGTCGGGGTGAAGGTCGAGCAGGTGGACCTCGGGCTCGAAGCGGAGATCCCCGTCCCGGACACGGTCGCCGAGGACTGGGCCGGCCGGGTGCTCATCGACTGGGGCCCGATGCCGGGGAGTTACGGATGGGTGTTCCCCAAGGGCGACACGCTGACGGTCGGAGTGATCTCCGCCCGGGGCGACGGCTCCGGGACCAAGAGGTATCTGGAGGACTTCATCGCACGGCAGGGCCTCGCCGGGTTCGAGCCGAAGATCTCCTCGGGCCATCTGACGCGCTGCCGCAGTGAGGACTCGCCGCTGTCGCGCGGCCGGGTGCTGGTGTGCGGGGACGCGGCGGGGCTGCTGGAGCCGTGGACCAGGGAGGGCATTTCGTTCGCCCTGCGGTCCGGGCGGCTCGCGGGTGAGTGGGCGGTACGGATCGCGGAG
>DATCWZ010000256.1:0-3555 GCA_036566065.1 Streptomyces sp.
CGTCCTGTTCGCCATGCTCCGCGACGGAACCTTCTACGAATCTCGGACGCCGAAGGACATCGAGCTCGCCGCCTAACCCCAGCAACCCCGAACCTCCCCAAACCCGACAGGGTGCCTTGACGAAAGACATAGAGGCACCCCCGCGCGCCCGCGTGTGGTCCGCTCTGACCTGGGGGCGGCGTCCGTGGGCGTGTTCGGTTACAGTGCGGAAATCAGCAGACAGTATGGTGAGGCCCCCTCGTGTTGACGCAGACCACCACCCGGGTCCTCGACCCCGGCGAGCTCCCCGCCGCGCTCGCCGTCCTCGAGAGCGAGCCCGTCTCCAACGCTTTCGTGACATCACGCGTCCAGGCCGCGGGCCTCGACCCCTGGCGCCTGGGCGGCGAGATGTGGGGCTGGTACACCGAAGGACGGCTGCGCTCGCTGTGCTACTCGGGCGCCAACCTCGTCCCCATCTGCGCCACCCCCGAAGCCGTCAGAGGCTTCGCCGAGCGGGCGCGCAGGGCCGGCCGCCGCTGCTCCTCGATCGTGGGTCCCGCCGAGCCCACCGCCCTGCTGTGGCGGCTGCTCGAACCGAACTGGGGCCCCGCCCGCGAGGTCAGGCCCAACCAGCCGCTCATGGTCACCGAGAGCCCCTCTGCCGAGGTGGCACCCGACCCCCTCGTGCGCAGGGTCCGCAAGGAGGACATGGACATCCTCATGCCGGCCTGTGTGTCGATGTTCACCGAGGAGGTCGGCATCTCGCCCCTGGCCGGCGACGGCGGGCTTCTTTACCAGGCCAGGGTCGCCGAACTGATCAGCGCGGGCCGCTCGTATGCCCGTATCGAGAACGGCAGGGTCGTCTTCAAGGCCGAGATCGGCGCCGCCACCACCGGGGCCTGCCAGATCCAGGGCGTCTGGGTCGCCCCCGAGTTCCGCGGCCGCGGGCTCTCCGAGACCGGCATGGCCGCCGTCCTGCGCTATGCGCTGGCCGATGTGGCGCCCGTCGTCAGCCTGTACGTGAACGACTTCAACACCGCCGCACGCAGGGCCTATGCCCGCGTCGGCTTCCGCGAGACCGGCGCCTTCATGAGCGTGCTGTTCTGAGCACACTGTTCTGGGCGCGCTGTTCTAAGCGTGCGGCACGGCCAGTAGTGTTCGCGCATGGCAGCTGCAGCAACCCCCGGGGACCCCGGGACCTCCGACATCGAGGTCGGACCGCTCGATCTCGCCGCGCGGGTCGACGAGGCACTGGCCGTACAGGCCGTCGCCTTCGGTCTCGGCCAGGACGAGATCGACGTGCGCCGCCATATCGTCCTCAGGCACCTCGAAAATCCGCACGCGCGGGCCCTGGGCGCGACCACCCCGTCGGGACGGCTCGTCGGCTTCGTCTACGGACTGCCCAACGACCGGGCCCACTGGTGGTCGACCGTCGTCGAGCCGTATCTGCGCGCCACGGGATCGCAGGACTGGCTCGACGACGCGTTCGTCATCACCGAGCTGCACGTCCACCCCGACTTCCAGCAGCGCGGTATCGGACGGCGTCTGATCACCATGATCACGGACGCCGTCGACCAGCCCCGTTCCATTCTCTCCGCCATCGAAACGGAGAGCCCGGCACGCTCTCTCTACCGCTCGCTCGGGTACCGGGACCTGGCCCTTCACGTGCTCTTCCCGAGCGCTCCGAGGCCGTACGTGGTGATGGGCGCACCCCTGCCGCTGCGCCGTGCGCGGCCAATGGATTTCCGCCCGCCCCTACCCCCCGGCTAATCTCGGGCACATCACCTTTGCGAGCAGGAGTTCATCATGGCCCAGGTCCAGCGCATGTCCCGATTGATGATCAAGACACTGCGTGACGACCCGGCGGACGCCGAGACGCTCAACCACAAGCTCCTCGTCCGCGCCGGATACGTACGCCGCACGGCGGCCGGAATCTGGACCTGGCTGCCCCTGGGCAAGAAGGTCCTGGACAACATCTCCCGCGTCGTGCGCGAGGAGATGGACGCCATCGGCGCCCAGGAAGTGCTGCTGCCCGCGCTGCTCCCCAAGGAGTCGTACGACGCCAGCGGCCGGTACGACGAATACGGCGACCTGCTGTTCAAGCTGAACGACCGCAAGGGCGCCCAGTACCTCCTCGGCCCCACCCACGAGGAGATCTTCACGCAGGTCGTCAAGGAGCAGGTCTCGTCCTACAAGGACCTGCCCGTGATCCTCTACCAGATCCAGACCAAGTACCGCGACGAGGCACGCCCCCGCGCCGGGGTGCTGCGCGGCCGCGAGTTCCAGATGAAGGACTCGTACTCCTTCGACACCACCGACGAGGGCCTCGTCGCGTCGTACGAGCTGCACCGTGCCGCGTACATCCGGATCTTCGAGCGGCTGGGCCTGGACCACCGCATTGTCTCCGCGGTCTCCGGTTCCATGGGCGGCTCCGCGTCCGAGGAGTTCCTCGCGCCCGCCCCGGCCGGCGAGGACACCTTCGTGGACTGCCCCGCCTGCGACTACGCGGCCAACACGGAGGCCGTGACGTTCGTCGCCACCCCCGAGGACGGTTCGGTGCACGGCCCCGCCGAGGAGCTGGACACCCCCGACACCCCGACCATCGAGTCCCTCGCCGAGCTGCTCGGCGTGCCCGCGTCGGCGACGCTGAAGAACCTGCTGGTCAAGGTCGACGGCGAGATCGTCGCCGTGGGCGTGCCCGGGGACCGCGAGGTCGACCTGGGCAAGCTCGGCGAGCACCTGGCGCCCGCCGAGGTCGAGCTGGTCACCGCCGAGGACTTCGTGGGCCGCCCCGATCTCGTACGCGGATATGTCGGCCCGCAGGGTCTGGAGAAGGTCCGCTACATCGCCGACCCCCGCATCGCCCCCGGCACCGCCTGGATCACCGGTGCGAACAAGCCCGGCCACCACGCCAAGAACGTCGTCGCCGGCCGCGACTTCCAGGTCGACGACTACCTCGACGTCGTCGTCGTCCAGGCGGGCGACCCCTGCCCCAAGTGCGGCACCGGCCTCCAGTTGGACCGCGCCATCGAGATCGGCCACATCTTCCAGCTCGGCCGCAAGTTCGCCGACGCTTTCCAGCTCGATGTGCTCGGCCAGAACGGCAAGCCGGTCCGGGTCACGATGGGCTCGTACGGCATCGGCGTGTCCCGCGCGGTCGCCGCGCTCGTCGAGCAGACCGCCGACGAGCAGGGCCTGTGCTGGCCCCGCGAGATCGCCCCGGCCGACGTCCACGTCGTCGCCGCGGGCAAGGCTCTCCAGACGCAACTGGCCCTCGATGTCTCCGAGAAGCTCAACGAGGCGGGCGTCCGGGTCCTGGTCGACGACCGTGCCGGTGTCTCGCCGGGCGTGAAGTTCACCGACGCCGAGCTGATCGGCGTGCCGAAGATCCTGGTCGCGGGCCGCCGCTCGGCCGAGGGCGTCCTGGAGCTCAAGGACCGCCGCACCGGCGAGCGCGAGGAGCTCACCGTCGACGAGGCGGTCGCCAGGCTGGCCGCCGCGAACTGATCCGTACAGCCGCTGACGGGGGGCCTCCGCGCGGAGGCCCCCCGTCAGCGGCTGTACGGATCAGTTCGC
>DATCWZ010000200.1:0-2209 GCA_036566065.1 Streptomyces sp.
CGTTCGGCCCGGGTGCGAGCCGACGGGCGCCAAGCCGGTGAACTGCACTAAATGATGGAGAGACCCGCGACGCGGCCACGCGGCGTGCGGCACGTCCCCGCTGTGGCGCACGGTATGCGGCCGCCTCATCGGCACTCCGACTGACAGGAGAGCGGAGCCATGAATGAAATCCATGACCTGCTGGGCGACGAGGCCGAGAACCTGCTGACCCACACCGCCCAGGGGGTTCCCCGGGAGGATCTGGTCCTGCCCGGTCATGATTTTGTCGACCGAGTCGTGGCCGGGACCGACCGCTCCCCTCAGGTGCTGCGCAACCTCCAGTCACTTTTCGCCCACGGCCGGCTGGCCGCACCGGGTATGTGTCGGTCCTCCCGGTCGACCAGGGCATCGAACACTCTGCGGCGTCGGCGTTCGCCACGAACCCTCGCTACCTCGACCCCGAGAACATCATTGAACTCGCCCTTGACGGCGGTTGCAACGCGGTCGCCAGTTCACTCGGCGTGCTCGGAGCCGTGTCGCGGCGCTACGCGCACAAGATCCCCTTCATCGTGAAACTCAGAACCCTTCGCGAATCCGGATAGCGATGGCTTGACCTGGACTGGTGTGCGGGTCGGTACCGGGGGAGGGGAAATCGCGGCGTGACAACGGGACCTGGTTCTAGCGTGAGGGCTGTCTAGTTCCACAACACGCGAGATCCGAGGTCCCGTTGATGCACATCAGTACAGCCGAGGTCGTCACGTCGGGCAAGTCGGCTGGTCGCAGCTGTGACTGCATGGCGCATCGAGCGGGGAACGCGGCCGATGGCACCTGGCGGGAGCGGGTGTATTCCTCGGATCTGAACCGACGCCAGTGGCGGGTGGTACGCAAACTGATCCCGGTGCCGGCATGGCTGCGGGGCCGGGGCGGGCGGCCGGAGGGCTACTGCCACCGCGTCATGATCGACGCGGTGCTGTACCTGGTGAACAACGGGATCAAGTGGACCGAGATGCCGGTCGACTTCCCGCCGTGGAAAGCGGTCTACCGCTTCTTCCGTCGCTGGCAGGGATGCGGATTCCTCGACACCCTGCACGACGCGCTGCGCGAGCAGGCCCGCAGGGCGGCGGGAAAGAAGGCACACCCGACGGCCGGAATCGTGGACTCCCAGAGCGTGAAGGCGTCCTGGCACGTCGCCGCCGAGAGCCGCGGATACGACGGCGGGAAGAAAATCAACGGCAGGAAGCGGCACCTGGTCGTGGACACCCTGGGCTTGCTCCTGGTGGTCCGCGTGACCACCGCCGCCCTGCAGGACCGGGACGTTGCCGTCCCCCTGCTGACCCGGCTGCGCCGGGACTTCGCCACGGTGAAGAAGGTGTGGGCCGACGGCGGTTACACCGGCTCACTGACCGGATGGGCCGCCGCGAAGCTGGGACTCGACGTCGACATCGTCCGCCGCCCCGACGAGGCCAAAAAGTTCGTGCTGCTCAGGCGCAGGTGGATCGTGGAGCGCACCCTGGCCTGGCTGGTCAACAACCGGCGTCTGGCCCGGGACTACGAGTATCTGCCGGCCGTGCACGAGGCGATGGTGAAATGGGCGATGATCCGCATCATGGTCCGACGCGTCGCGGCCACAGAGCCCACTCCCGCCTGACCGTTCGCCCGTGACCAGGGGCTATGCGGACGCGGCCCAGGCGTAGACGCCACGGCTGACCAACCGCAGCCAGCCCTTCTGCGTCAGGCGCTGGAGCCGGTTGCGCACGTTCTGCCGCGAGCTGTCGGTGTCCGGCCAGTCCAGGAGCCGGTGCACCTCGATGGCCCGGATCCCGTCGGCTCCCGCGTCTTTGACCACCCGTGCGATCTGCGGATAATCCCGCGGCAGCTGAGCGAGATCAGCCTCCGGGCGCCACTTCGCAACCGCCGCCTGCTCGGCCCGCGTCGGCGACGCCGTGCCCACCGGGACTGCACCGGCCTGCTCCCGCACCACAGCGTCCGCCTCCGAAGCGACCTCCCGGGCAGCCCGCAGGTGATCCAGCTGTCCCTGCGCTGCCAGAAGTTCCCGCTCAGCTGCCTCGACAACGTCCTGCGCGGCCTTCACCGCCAGCTCGGCCTCGGCGAGCCACTCATCGACGACCTTGTCACGGGTGAGTTGCGACATGAACCGATCTCCCAATCGGTCGGGGACATGGACGATGCCGAATCTGCCCCGCCCGGCTCATCCCACGCAAAACGATCA